>DBFVHV010000124.1:0-2483 GCA_048524165.1 Streptococcus sp. | reverse complement strand
GGCCTTGTAGCAATTATCCTACGCAAGACCTACTAGCCCTATCATTATAGCATACTTGACCCAGAAATTGCAAACAATTGTCTGAAAATTATTTATTATTCTACTATTCATTATATTAAGGCAATTATATCTTTTTAGGGAAATCGTTCGGATTATAGGAAAAAACGCCTCCTTTTTAAGCAAAATAAAAACCGGACAAGCCTTTTTGTCCAGTTTTCACAAATTTAGCGCTTGTAATATGACAAGACACGTTCGATTTTATTTCCAAGATCAGCTAATTCTTCCACACGAGGAAGGTAGACAATACGGAAGTGGTCTGGTTCATTCCAGTTAAAGCCCTTGCCTGGAACCAAGAGGACCTTCTCCTTCTTCAAGAGACGAAGACAGAACTCTTCATCATCTTCAATATCATACATGTTGCGGTCAATCTTAGGGAAGATGTAAAGACCTGCATCTGGCTTAACAGCTGTAAGTCCTGGAATATCATTTACTGTGTTTGTGATAAATTCACGCTGTTCATAAATACGACCACCAGGAATCAGGAGCTCATCAACAGATTGATAGCCCCCAAGTGAGGTCTGAATAACGTGTTGAGAGAGCACATTCGCACAAAGGCGCATATTGGCCAACATATTAAGCCCTTCAATATAGCCTCGAACATTCTTCTTAGGTCCAGAAAGAACCATCCATCCCACACGGAAACCACAGATACGGTGAGACTTAGAAAGACCGTTCATAGATACACAGAAGACGTCTGGTGCAAGACTAGCAATAGCAATGTGCTTCTTACCATCCATCACCAAGCGGTCATAAATCTCATCCGCAAAGATAATCAAGTCATTTTGGCGTGCAATATCGACAATCTGTTCAAGAACATCCTTAGGGTAAAGAGAACCTGTCGGGTTATTGGGGTTGATGACCACAATAGCCTTAGTATTTGAAGTAATCTTTGATTTGATGTCATCAATGTCTGGATACCAGTTCGATTTTTCATCACAGACATAGTGCACAGCGTTACCGCCAGCTAGGCTAACACAGGCTGTCCAAAGAGGATAGTCTGGCATTGGCACCAAGACTTCATCTCCATCATCAAGCAAGGCCTGCATAGAGATGGAAATCATCTCTGAAACACCGTTACCAATATAAATATCATCGATGTCTACATTTGGGAAGCCCTTAAGCTGGCAATACTGCATAATAGCCTTACGAGCTGAGAAAATCCCCTTACTATCTGAATACCCTTCACTGTTACGAACATTCATAATCAAGTCACGAATGACTTCATCTGGTGCTGTAAAACCAAATTCCGCAGGATTTCCTGTGTTAAGACGGAGAATTTTTTCCCCGTTAGCAATCATACGGTTGGCCTCATCCAAAACTGGTCCACGAATATCATAGGCAACGTGTTCCAACTTTGATGATTTATCAAATGTTTTCATAAGTTAATCCTTTCAAAAGATACTAAAAGCAGATACATCTAGTAGAAAATAAGAAAATTCAACACCTGATGGGGATTTCTACTTTCATTGACACCATCTTAGGCCTAGCCATTTGCTATCATTTCTGAAGACTTATCTTCTTCATTAAGTATCACGTTTCTTACGAAGCTAATAACAGATTGTATTATACCTCTTTTTCAGGCAATCTTCAATTTTTAGATAAGGTCAAACTCTTCCCATTACTGATAGTGTCGTAAAGTAAGCAGTCAAAAAAAGATTTCAGAAAACCCATAACAACGCTTTCATTTTTTAGATTAAAGGAGTATAATAAGACTAAAGATAGGAGGTAGAGCTTATGTCTCAACAATATGAACGTATTATGGTAGCTATCGACGGTTCTTACGAATCAGAACTGGCCTTTCTCAAAGGTATGCACGTTGCAAAACGTAATAATGCACAGTTACTCTTGGTACACGTTATCGATACACGCGCCCTTCAAAGCGTTGCGACTTTCGACTCTTATATCTATGAAAAACTAGAAGAGGAAGCAAAAGCTGTATTGGCTGACTTTGAACGTCAAGCCAGAGAAGCTGGTTTAACCAAGATTCGCAAAGTTATTGAGTTCGGTAATCCTAAGAGCCTTTTGGCTGTTGATATCCCCGATAAGGAAAACGTTGACCTTATTATGGTCGGTGCCACTGGTCTCAATACTTTTGAACGCTTGCTTATCGGCTCATCTTCTGAGTACATTCTCCGTCACGCAAAAGTTGACTTGCTCATCGTTCGTGACTCTGAAAAAACGCTATAGTCACCTCTCACAAGCACCTCTGGTGCTTTTCTCATATAAAAAGAACTGAGTTATTAATCTCAGTTCTTTTTCTTGTTCTATTTTTCAGACGTTGCTGATTCAGACACAACTTCTGATTCTGAACTTGCTTGGCTTTCTTCTACCAAGTCTTCACTAATAGTTTGACTTGAGGCACTTGCTTGCTCCAAAGCAAGACTAGTTGAAAGGCTCTCGCGCTCTGCTTCCTGACTAAGGCT
>DBFVHV010000123.1:0-1731 GCA_048524165.1 Streptococcus sp. | reverse complement strand
TAATAATAGTTTAGCACATACTACATGGAATTGTAAGTATCATATTGTTTTCGCCCCAAAATATAGACGTCAGATAATCTATGGGAAATACAAAGCAAGCATTGGTCAAATCTTAAGGATATTATGTGAAAGAAAAGGCGTTGACATTCATGAAGCAGAAGCATGCCCAGATGACATTCACATGTTGGTGAGTATACCACCGAAACTAAGTATTTCCTCATTTATAGGATATTTATAGGAAAAGAGTGTTTGTTTAAAAGTAAGAAAGAAGAGAAGAGGAATAAGTGTAAGTATGAGGATTATATTTAAATCGAAATCAGCTTTTTTCTGAATTTTATGTAGGTGTTTTTTTATTGCTATTCTGCCTTTCTATTTTGATTATATGATAAAAGTAGCCTATTAGCAATAAGCCAGAAATCCTTCTGATTTTGCTATCTCTTTTATGCATTTTGTGATATAATGAAAACGTATTAAAAAATTAAGGAGTCTGATCAAATGGCTAAATTGACTGTTAAAGACGTTGAGTTGAAAGGGAAAAAAGTTCTCGTTCGTGTTGACTTCAACGTACCTGTAAAAGATGGCGTGATCACTAACGACAACCGTATCACTGCTGCCCTTCCAACTATCAAGTATATCCTTGAACAAGGTGGACGTGCAATCCTCTTCTCTCACCTTGGACGTGTAAAAGAAGAAGCTGATAAAGAAGGTAAATCACTTGCTCCTGTAGCTGCTGACTTGGCTGCTAAATTGGGTCAAGACGTTAAGTTTATTCCAGGTGTTACACGTGGTGCTGAATTGGAAGCAGCTGTTAACGCTCTTGAAGATGGCCAAGTTCTCTTGGTTGAAAACACTCGTTTTGAAGATGTTGATGGCAAGAAAGAATCTAAAAACGATCCTGAACTTGGTAAATACTGGGCATCACTTGGTGATGGTATCTTCGTAAACGATGCATTCGGTACAGCTCACCGTGCACATGCATCAAACGTTGGTATCTCAGCTAATGTTGAAAAAGCAGTTGCTGGTTTCCTTCTTGAAAACGAAATTGCCTACATCCAAGAAGCAGTTGAAGCTCCAGAACGTCCATTCGTGGCTATCCTTGGTGGTTCAAAAGTTTCAGACAAGATCGGTGTTATCGAAAACTTGCTTGAAAAAGCTGATAAAGTCCTTATCGGTGGTGGGATGACTTACACATTCTACAAAGCACAAGGTATCGAAATCGGTAACTCACTTGTAGAAGAAGACAAATTGGATGTTGCTAAAGCTCTTCTTGAAAAAGCAAACGGCAAATTGATCTTGCCAGTTGACTCAAAAGAAGCGAACGCATTTGCTGACTACACTGAAGTGAAAGACACTGAAGGTGAAGCAGTTGACCCAGGCTTCCTTGGTTTGGATATCGGTCCTAAATCTATCGCTAAATTTGACGAAGCTTTGACTGGTGCGAAAACAGTTGTATGGAACGGACCTATGGGTGTATTTGAAAACCCTGACTTCCAAGCTGGTACAATCGGTGTCATGGACGCTATCGTTAAACAACCAGGCGTTAAATCAATCATCGGTGGTGGTGACTCAGCTGCCGCAGCGATCAACCTTGGTCGTGCAGACAAGTTCTCATGGATCTCTACTGGTGGTGGAGCATCAATGGAGCTTCTCGAAGGTAAAGTATTGCCAGGTTTGGCTGCACTTACAGAAAAATAAGACGGTTCCTCATAAACCATAGAAGAAGCACCGAAA
>DBFVHV010000122.1:0-2795 GCA_048524165.1 Streptococcus sp. | reverse complement strand
ATTTCCATAAGATCGATTCGTATTAGCGTCTAGCAAGGTTAAATTAGCTAGACTATCATCAGCTTCAGCAGTCTCATCGGCCGTAGCTTGAATATGCTCGATATCCCATTTCTCTTTCTTATAAATATCAAAAGGAAATCGATATTGTTTTTCACTCTTATTAATCAAAGTAACGAGATTAAACAGTAAAAGAGTAGATTTGATATCTTTATTTTTAGTACCATAGGAAAGTTCTTCTAAAGCTATATCACCCGGAAGAGTTTTATAAGCAAGGTCTTTTAATTTAGAAAAAGCTTCCGACTTTTTCATCCCTCTAGTAGCTTCAGAGACCTCTTCAATTTTCTTAGCGCCAACCGATAATAGATAGCCGATTAAATGGTATCTATTTAGGTCCTTGTACCAATTGGTCAATTCTTCAAATTTTAAGTAGACTTTATCCCAGTAGTCACTTATAAAAATCGATTTATTTTCAGCATTTTGATATTTTGAGTAGATTGAGTAAAAAGTTGCGTAAATATCATTTTGAGGTATTTCTAAAGTTTCATGTTCAAGTAGGTTAAACAAAAGATCTATCCTAGTGACATAATTCTCACTATTTGTAAGAAACTTCCAAAATGATTCCTCTTGAAGTCTATGTTCAATAATATCACATTCTATTCCCCTTTGAATCCTTTCACTATCATTTTCAGATTCATAATTAGTTTGATCTAACAATAGAGCCTTAATAAGTTCAGCATTAGTCAAAGGAATCTTACCTAAGTTAACTTTAGTAAATAGTTTTATAGGGTCTTCTGTCTCATCAATTTCATACCAAATAAAGAAAACAGCTTCTGTTAAGACTTGATAAATATCGTGTAGAGCATTATCCGAATTAATATCTTCTCGTTCCACCCATTTATCAATAGCAGCAAAAGCCTTACTGATATGATTTGCGTCAATGTCATAATCTTCGATTTGTTGATAAGTGTCAAAGTTTAATTCTTTCAAATACTTAGCACTCTGTTCTCTTGTTTCATAAACCAACTCAAAGTAATCATATTGATTACTTCTTCTACGGCCACTACTAAATTCAGCAGACATAAATTTCAAAAAAATAAAAATCGTTGTTAGCCTCTGTTGACCATCAACTACATCATAAGTATTATCTGAAACTTTCTTAACAATCAAGGGCTGCAAACAGTACTTATAATCTCTGTTTTGTTTACTATGTGTATAGAGGTCTTCTAAAAGAGTTGTAACCTCATGTTCAGTCCAGCGATATCCCCTTTGATATGAAGGAACATTAAATTTTAACCCTTTTAAGTCTTCAATTCGTTTTTCAGAAACTACCATTTGATATCTCCTTTTCATCCAAACGTTCTTATTAGAATTGACAAAATTATCATCTACAATTATAGCACTATTATAAAGTAAAATATTGGAAAAAATGCAAAATTCCTCCTATATAATGACAGTATTGACAGCATAATGAAAAAAGCCACCATATGGTGACCTTTAATTAATAAAATTTCTTTTATAAACTTCTCCTCATCCCAACCAATCTTTTTCTTTGGCAATGCGGACGGCTTCTGTTCGGTTGCCTGCATCGAGTTTAGTCAGGATGGCTGTCATGTAATTTCGGACGGTTCCGTTTGAGAGAAAGAGGCTTTCGGCAATTTCTTGGTTGGTTGACCCTTGAGCCACCATGGCCAAGACTTCTTGTTCGCGTTGGCTGAGTGGGTTATTGTCAAAGGCAACGCCTTCAACTAGCTCTGGCGAGTACTCCTTTTGTCCTGCTAGGACGGTATGGATGGTCGCCATGAGGTCACTGATGGAACGTTCTTTGAGCACGTAGGCATCCACATGGGCTGCAAGGGCTCGTTTGAAATAGCCTTTTCGTTTGAAGGTTGTCACAATAACAACCTTCGTTTCACTTTGATTGGCACGGATCCACTCCAGGACATCCAGTCCTGTCTTTATTGGCATTTCAATGTCTAAAATGGCTACGTCGATTTCTTCTTTTTCCAAGAGAGTAATGGCTTCTTGGCCATCACTGGCCGCATGGACCTCTTCGACATCATCCTCCAGCATGAGGAGTTGACAGAGGGCATCCCTCAACATTGACTGGTCTTCGGCGACTAATAATTTCATGCTTTTCCTCCCTCTTTCAAATGCACACGAATGATTGTTGGATGCGATTGAGATAGAATTTCCAAGTCTCCATCTACCAAACTGAGGCGCTCTCTGATACTGTGTAGCTCTTGTCCTGTGATTTCCTCAAAGCCACAACCATCATCCTCAAACTCTAAAATAATCCCATGATTACGGCTTAGACGAATCTGACAGCTATCAGCCTGACTATGTTTAATGACATTATTGGCCAGTTCACGAAGTACCATAGATAAGGTAGACTGAGTAACTGGTGACAGGCTGTCTAAGTCAAGACTGCTGTCCACGGTCAAGACGATATCCGATAGGTCAAAGAGCCGCTCAAGTTCTAGCAACTCCTCAGCTATCGTTCGGTACTTAAGCTGATTGACAATCTCACGCACCTCGTACATGGAGTCACGGCTAATTTGGTTCAATTCTTCCAGATTCTTTCTAGCAGCATCATACTGCTCCTTGTCCATCTGTTTTAGAGCCAACTCGGTTTTGAGACTCATCATGGCAAAGGTGTGTCCTAAGGTATCGTGCAAATCACGACCAATACGATTGCGTTCATTTTCAGCGGACAGGATATTGATGGTACGATTCGCTTCTTCCATCTTTCTCTCTTGACGCATACGGTTTTGAAAATAGTACATTCCCAAAGAAAA
>DBFVHV010000121.1:0-1719 GCA_048524165.1 Streptococcus sp. | reverse complement strand
GACTAAGCCATCCACTCTAAAATCCAATTGCTTCCACTGCTCACAAAAACCTTGCATATCAACTGTAAGATCTCGCACATAGATATTGTCAAATTCACCAGTATGAGAAGACAAAAGAACCGTTGGCAAGGGAAGAACTTCAGTCTGACAAGCTGACATGATAGGGAGACTACTGGTCAAGGCAACCTTCCCCAAACCAACGAGATCGTTGGCAACAATCACTGTGGTCATCTATTTTCCTTCCCAAACTTTTTTAAACTGTTTAATAAATCCTGTATGGTAGTAAATATAGTAGGCAAAACCTACTCCAAGAATAGCAGCTACTAGATCAAAAGGAATTTTCATCATAGCATAGGCTGGCGTGCCATAGATAAAGGCTCTGCCAAAACCATAACCAAGTAAGTCAATAATTGCCCCAAGCAAGAGACCCAAAACAGCCCTAGATTTGCTCAATTTTCCTAAACGCCCACCTACAACAAGTGAGATAGCAAGAACTTGAAGGCTGTGTGTTACTAGTGTTACCCACATAGGAAGAGGATAAAAAAGAAAATCTCCAATAAATGACCCCACACCAGCAATTATGACTGCTTCCATAGGTGGAAATATCAAACCAACCAAGAAGATGATAATACCGTTAAAATAGAAGTGACCACCTGGAACAGGAATTGACAAGAGACTTGAACTCAAAATGATAACAAGTGCCATGAAAAATGCTGAGAGGGTTAAACGTTTTGCTGACATACCTAAAACTCCTTAGAAATAAATATAGTACAAGTTTATGAAAATTCTGACGATTAAACAAGTAGCTATTCTTCTATCTGACCGGGTACAGATTTAAGACTAAAAAAATCACCACACATCCATGTGGCGATAAAGCTTATTGAGCTTTTTTATCAAAGTATTTGACAGGTGCATTTTCAAGATTTTGCAATGAAATATGAGCAGTCGCATTTGCTTCTGTACCATAGTCTGAGAATTCAATTATCAAGTCATGATCAAAATCAGACACGGCATAGTCAACAACAATTTCCTTAACTTCCTTAGGTGCAATTTCTGTCTTATTAGCAATCTTGTCTTTGTCATCATCTTTAGAGAAGACCATTGTCGCAACCTTCAATTCTTCCTTCTCCTGCTTAACATCGAGAACCACTTTCATCAAAAGAGTGTAGGCATTCATGGTTTCTTTGCTTGTGTTGCTAACTTTATAGTGAACACGAACTGCTTTTTGACCTTCAGGGGATTCGATTTTAGTGGCAGAAAGAACTTGTACGCTGGCATCTTGGCCAACAAATTGCATTTTGTTTTTATCGTATGTCCAAGTAGGCTCTTTCTCCGGCGTGCAAGCTGACAAACCAATAATGGTTAAGCAGGCAAGAGCGAGAAGTCCTAAGATTTTCTTAAATGTCATTCTTATAATCTCCTTAAGCTTGTTTGGAATGGGAATTTAGTATTTCCTAATAACCTTTTTATTATGTCAAAATCTAATAATCTTGTCAAATGTCTCCAGAAATCTTGCTCTCAGAGGACAAATAGGATACAATAAGAAAAAATCTGTAAGGGGTCAGTTATGAGCGTTTATCAAGAAATTGTTGAGACTATCACCAAAGATATCCAAAATGGTAATTTGGAGAAAGGAAGTAAATTACCGTCCATACGTCAGCTTAGCCAGTCTTATGGTTGTAGTAAAGATACTGCTCAAAGAGCGCTCTTGGAACTCAA
>DBFVHV010000120.1:0-6204 GCA_048524165.1 Streptococcus sp. | reverse complement strand
GAACAGCATCAGCAATATCTTGGGCTTGGAGGGCCTCTAAACCTTGATAAACCTTGGCTGCCTTGTCCTTGTCACCGTGAAAGCGAACTTGAGAAAAATCCGTCTCAACGATACCGGGCTGAATGGTTGTCACCTTGATATCTGTGGCAATGGTATCGATACGAAGCCCATCACTGAAAGTTTTTACAGCAGCCTTAGTTGCTGAATAAACAGCGGCGCCTGCATAAGCATAGATGCCTGCTGTAGAGCCCATATTAATGATATGACCCTCATTGGCAGCAACCATGCTTGGCAAAATCTGACGTGTCACCATCATCACGCCCTTGACATTGGTGTCGAGCATGGTCAGCATGTCCCACTCTTCATAGTCTTGATAAGCTGTTAGACCTAGTGCCAGGCCTGCATTATTGACTAAGACATGGACTTGCCCCACGCTTTTGAGAATGGCTTGACAAACATCCTTGACCATCTCCATATCTGTGACATCCAGGGCAAAGGTCCAAACTTTTTGGCCTGGATAGGCTGCTTGGAGCTCTTCTTTCAAAGCTTCTAGTCGCTCCACACGGCGACCTGTTAGGATGACATTTTCCCCCTCTTTGGCAAAGGCACGCGCTGTTGCTTCGCCAATTCCTGAGGTTGCGCCTGTAATAAGTACATTTTTAGTCATCATATTCTCCATTTCTATAGTTCAGCTGCCCCTAATCGCTATTAGTTAATTCACTCAATTTCTTGATAAAATCAGGAAGTTCTAGCTTAGGCAGGCTAGATTTCTTATTTCCTGACTTCCAAAATATCCAGAGTAACTGGTTAAAACCGTCTTGAAGAACCTTCTTTTGTTGGTCAGTAAGATTGCCAAATTCTTGCAACAACTGACCTAGCTTAGGGAGAGTTTTTATCCCAAGATCGTCTAGACTTTCAATTCCAGAATCAAGAATAGTATCAAAGAATAAATCACAGACTTGCTTGAGTTGTTGATTTGGCAAGGTCTCAATCCATTCTTGGAAAGTGTCTTCCAAGCGTTGACTCATCTCTGTGGGCTGATCCACATAAACGAAATCCCTTGTCTCCGGGTCAACCTGCCAAAGTAAGGCATTATGTTGAGCGATACCTACACCTTCCGATGCTACAAGTTGAGCAGGCATATCCCAATAGAGCATAACCCCCACGACAGAGTCTTTAGGTCTGATAACTGTCATCTTTGATTTCACCTCTTGGTAAGAAGGCTTTTCTAAGAGTGATTTCATCAAACCTGGTGAATCCAGGAGCAAGAGCTCTGCTATTTGCTCACGTAGAGCAGTCGAGCTTTGAACAGCTGAATAGAGGGCAAGATTACCACCCTTGGAATGTCCAGAAACAGTGATATGTCCACTGAGATTAGGCAAGTGCTCAGACAGAAAGGCAATAGCTGAGCGATGGGCAGGAATTTCTCGACTATAGGTCAGCTGGAAATCCTCCTTCCAGCCAATGACGCTATCATCTGTCCCACGAAAGACAAGCTGATGGTAGTCCAGTTCAGGCAGGCTGAAAATCATAGCCGCAAATTGCTTTTCGACTTCCTTGTCCAAGACACTACGGTAGCTACTTAAATTAAGTCCAGCGAAACGTCTCGACCTAACCATAGCTTCAGCTAGTTCCACCCGTTCCTTAGTCACCATGAAGCTATAGTCTGGATTAAGGTCCTTCCCCTCCGCATAATCATGTAAATTGATGATCTTCTGTAAATCACTTGGTGTGAGCCATTTTTCATAGGTCAGGTAGCCGATTTCGTTGATACAAACCTTATCCAAGATATTGAGAGGCTTTTGATCAAACGTAAGCTCCTTCACCTTTTCAAGATAATCGATTAGATTGGGCATGGTAATCTCCTTGAAATCTTTCTTACTTTGATTTTACTAGAATTTTCAAAAAATTGTTAGTGAAAAATGTGATATGATAAGAGAGATTATTTATTAGGAAAAGGAAGCTTATGACTATTTCACGATTTTACCGCATCTTACTAGCTCTTTGTGGGCTTGTGGGAGTCTCTATCCAAATCCATGACGATGGTTGGGGTATGCTACTCTACTACACCGTTTTGTCCAATATTCTGGCCTTGTCTAGTTTGATTTTCTTTATCATCTATGACTTCAAAAAAGGAGACGCTACGACTAACACCAAACTCCTGCGCTACAAGGGTGGTGTAACCATGGCCATCCTCATCACTGGAGTTATCTACCACATCCTGCTAGCTCCTATTACAGAACCTGAGAAATACTGGACAGTAAGGAATTTCTTGGTCCACTATATTGTGCCTTGGGGCTTGGTGCTTGATACTCTCATTTTTGATGCTAAGAAAGCCTATCGTCTGCGCGAGCCACTTTACTGGTTCCTAGTCCCACTGTCTTATTTCGCCTTTGCCCTTCTAAACGGACTGGTTTTAAAACTGCCAATTCCAGGTGCCAAAGATAGTCCTTTCGCCTATTTCTTTATCAACGTTAATAAATTTGGTTGGAACAAAGTCACGATAAACGTCTTGGTCATCAGTGCTGGATACATTGCTGTTGGCTATCTCTTGTTCCTCTTGAAAAAATTTATCGGTCGTAAACCGGCATAAAATACAAACTGAGCTCCAAAAGAAAAGGAACTCATTTTTTTCTATTTCAACAAGCCTAATTGATCAAAAGCCTTATAGAGGCCATCAGCTTCAACATCGTCTGTTACAAAGTCTGCCATAGCCAAGATTTCTGGACCACCATTTCCCATGGCAACACCAATCTCACAGTATTCCAACATAGGGATATCAATCTTGGCATCACCAAAAGCAATAGTGTCCGATTGCTTAGCCCCCAAATGCTTCAAAAGGACATCAATAGCATGAGCCTTGTTAATATCCTTAACACCTAAATCACCAAATAAGGCCGTTTCGCCTCGTCCTCCCCAAGTATGGGCCTCAAGCTGTGGAAAAGCTTCTTTTGAATCTAGGTGGTCTTGGTAGGATTCCAAAACGAAACTGACCTTGTTTAAATCATCACGATAGAGTTCCCCACCAAACTTAAGACCATGAAAAAAATCTTCTGTTTTCTTACCAGCGACAGACTCTTCTGACTGCCCCTTTTGAATGGCGTAAGTCTTCATTGGCTCAAGTGCTCGCTCACGAAAATCAGGACTAGCAAAGAGACCATTATTACTTTCCAGATAAAAGGCCAGATGACGTTCGGTCAACCAATCCACAATCTTAGTAGCGTCTTCCTTGGAAATCAGCTCATGCATAAGGACCTGGCCATGATGCTCCACATAAGAGCCATTGCCACCAATCATCCCATCTAAGCCAATCTCCCATAATTCTGGCTGCATTTCTGCCTTGCTACGACCAGTACAAACATAGACCAGATGACCGTTTTCACGGGCCTGACGAATAGCCTTTACTGCTGATTCTGGAATGCGATTATGATAATCCACCAATGTCCCATCAACATCTAAAAAAATAAGTTTTGACATGATATTACCTCAAGTATTTTTTCCTTATTATACCCTTATATTGATTTGAGAGATACCAATATCCTTGGACAAACTGATACTATCCTACGATAATATGCTTCTCAATCCAATGCATTGCCATTTTGCATGAAAGAAGCTATCATGAAAATATGAACGATTTAAAAACATTACTAAACCATCTGCCCTATAAACTAGCGGCCTATGATGCTACAGGAAACTTTCTCTATGACAATGGTGGTGCTGACGGTAGCTTCTTTCCCCGCGAGCCTGAAAATCTGCCCGATTGGATTATGTCGGAAGTCTTGGCTTCTCCTACCAAAGAAATGAATTATCAAATTCCCACAGACAGTTTTGAGCAAGTACTCATCCAGACCTATCAGGTTGCTCTCGACAAAGAAGGAAATGTCCTTGGATTTTGGGAAACCATCTATGATTTGAAACAACCTCTCAAGACCTATCTGGATAGCTCTGCTCAAGCTCTTGTAGCTTGGTCTGATGCCACTAGTGGGGCTAGTTTCAGGGAAGATTCAGACACTTAATCTAAATATCTCTCTTTAATAAATGAAAAATTCACTTAATTCATAACTATCTCAGAATGAACTTATTCATAAAAGTCATCCAAGTAAGCACTACCAAGGCTTTTACCAAATCAGTCACTTTAATATCTCTCACATAATTTATAAACATACTATTTTGCATTTTTGCGTTATTTAAGGTAGAATGGGAGTAATGAGAAAAAGAATAAAACCGATCGTTGTTTACGTGGTTCTAGCTCTTTTAGGATTAGCATTAGTCATCGCAAATATTCACAATACGTCCAAACAGCAGGCGCATCTTGAAAACGTGAAATCGGCTATTCCTTCTGCTACTACACCAAAAACAACAACCAGTAGTACATCTGACAGTTCCGATGAGGAGCTGATACTCAATCCCATTATTGACCTTTCGGGTTGGCAACTTCCTCAGGATATCGATTACGATGTCTTGTCAAATCATATTTCTGGTGCTATCATCCGCGTCTTCGGTGGATCAAAGATTAGTAAGGATAACAATGCCGCCAGCTCAAATGGGGTTGACAAATCTTTTAAAACACATATCAAAGAACTCAAAAAACGTGATGTTCCAGTTGCCGTCTATTCCTACGCCCAAGGTACTTCTGTCAAAGAGATGAAGGAAGAAGCTCGTATTTTCTACAAAAATGCTTCTCCATACAAACCTACCTATTACTGGATTGACGTTGAAGAGGAAACCATGTCAAACATGGAGGAAGGTGTCCAAGCCTTTCTTGCTGAGCTCAAACGTCTGGGAGCTGAGAGGGTTGGACTCTATATTGGTGCCTATTTCATGCTTGAACAGGAAGTTTCAACCAAAAACTTCGATGCCGTTTGGATTCCAGCCTATGGTACTGACTCCGGTTATTATGAGGCCTTACCAAATACTGAAATCGACTATGATTTACACCAGTATACGTCACAAGGAAGCCTTCCTGGTTTCGACAATATCCTAGATCTTAATCAAATCAATCCTGAGAAAAACAAGCGTAAAACCTTTGAAAAACTCTTTGGTAAGATTAAGAAGAAATCAACTAAAAATAAGAAAACTACTTCGACAAGTTCAACTAGCTCATCTAGTTCCTCAAAGTCGTCTAGAAGTGAGTAAAAACCAGTGTTCCAGACACTGGTTTTCTTCTTGCCCAAATTGACTTAGGCGTGTTTGGACGAATGTGTTATAATGGAAAGTAGAAATGTATAACTTTGAAAAGGAGATAACATAATGGCTAAGAAAAGCAAAGTCAAGAAGACTTTGGTCGACCAAATTCTTGATAAGGCTAAAATAGACCATGATAGCTTATCCTTCAACGGTTTAGAAGGGGAGCTTCCAGAGGATGTGGCGCGTGAAAGCATCTATAAAACCCTAGCCCTTAAAGGGGATAAGACAGGACCAGTCATCGGTATCCTTCCTATCACTGAGCACCTATCCGAAAAGAAATTAGCTAAAATTTCAGGCAACAAGAAAGTTCAAATGATTCCACAAAAGGATCTCAAAAAAACAACTGGCTATGTACACGGGGCCAACAATCCTGTGGGAATTCGTCAAAAACACAATTTTCCCATTTATATCGATCAGTCTGCCCTAGAAGCAGGTTTTCTTATTGTCTCAGCTGGAGAGATTGGGCGCTCTATCCGTATCAATAGTCAAGACCTTGCTGATTTTGTTAATGCCGAATTTGCTGATATTAAGGAGTAATCATGAAACTATATTTTGTACGTCACGGTAAAACCCAGTGGAATTTGGAAGGACGCCTTCAAGGTTCCAAGGGAGACTCTCCCCTTCTCAAAGAATCTATTGAGCAAGTCCGTGAGCTTGGTCGTTACCTCAGTGATACTCATTTTGACTTGGTCCTCTCAAGTGATTTGCCACGCGCCAAAAAAACGACTGAACTCATCATGGAATCTCAACACCCCAAAACCAAAATCACCTATACCCAGGCTTTGCGTGAGTGGCAATTGGGGAAACTAGAGGGACAGAAAATTGCTATCGTTCAAGCAATTTATCCCAAAGAAATGGATGCCTTTCGTCATAACCTAGCCAACTTCCGTGCCAACAACTTTCAAGCAGAGTCCGTCTATCACACAACCAAACGTGTAGCTGACTTAGTCCGAAGACTTAAAGATAGTGGTGCCAAGAACGTCCTCCTCGTCGGTCATGGAGCAAATCTAACAGCTT
>DBFVHV010000119.1:0-5355 GCA_048524165.1 Streptococcus sp. | reverse complement strand
GACTTCAATAACAGCAAGTTGACTTACACAGTTGAGTTAGCTAAGGACTATGAATTTAAAGACAAGGTCTTTGAAAAATCTGGTCTCAAGACCCTCAGTGCCGAAACAGATACCTTGCCTAAGGGACAATACTTCGTACGTGTGACTGCAACTAATGAGGCTGGACAATCACAACGTGCCTTTGACTACTATGTCAATAGTGATAACTCTAAACAATTTGGTATCATGAGCTTCTTTGTCCTCGAAGATGGAAAAATTGGGGTAGATGGTTATGAAGACTAAAGAGAAGCCCTTTCGCCATGAGTTGAAATACGTCATTGGTGAACCAGAAAAGGCCCTGTTGACTGAGCGTTTCAAACATTTGATTCAGTTGGATAAGCATGCGACAAATGGTGGTTATACCATTCGAAGTCTTTACTTTGACGACTATTGGAATAGTGCCTATGCTGAAAAAGATGCGGGTATCCTAGTTCGAAAAAAATATAGGATTCGAATCTATAATTTCGGAACCAATAGTATCAAACTAGAACGCAAGAAAAAGGTAGATACCTATATTTTGAAAGAGGATGCGCCTTTAACCGTTGAGGAAGTCTATAAAATCATTGACGGGGACTATGACTTTCTCTTGAAGAGTCCTTATCCTCTATGCCAGGAATTTTACTATGAGTGCGTTAGTAATATGATGCGTCCGCGGACTATCGTTGACTATGAGCGAGAGCCGTGGGTCTATGATTTTGGGACAGTTCGCTTAACCTTTGACCAAAATGTCAGAGTAGCGGTTGGAAGTTTTGATATTTTTGATCCGGACTTACCAACAATTCCAGTTATTGATCCAGAAAAAATGGTTTTTGAAGTCAAATATACAGAGTATCTGCCAAAGATTGTCCAAAGTGTCTTGCCTGGGAAAGCAGACATGATGGCTGTCTCTAAATACGTGTTGGCTTATGAAAAATCTCAGTATCTAAATGGTTTTGAATACTGGGAAGATGGGAATATATAAATAGGAAGAGGCTAAGTTTGGAAGAACTTAGTATAAAAAGGGGAGTTTATGAGTGTTCAAGACTTTATAAAAAAATCTATTCTGCAGTCTGATAACTATGCGACGCAATCACCGTTTCGTATTGTTATCGTCTTGCTACTTGCCTTGTTGATTGGAGCCTTTATCTATAAGGTTTACCAGCATTTCTTTACAGGCGTTATTTATTCACGCAGTTTTGCCATGACCTTGGTTGGTATGACCTTGCTTACGTCAATGGTAACACTGGCAATCAGTTCAAATATCGTTATCTCACTTGGTATGGTCGGTGCCCTTTCTATTGTCCGTTACCGTACCGCTGTTAAGGATCCTATGGATTTGCTCTACCTTTTCTGGGCAATTACCTCTGGGATTACCGTAGGGGCAGGCATGTATGTGCTAGCCGTTGTAACGTCTATCGTTATCCTACTGATGCTAATTGTCTTTAGCCGCTTGCAAGAGACCGGTAAAGTGTATATTGCGGTGGTTCACTATGAGGGTGACCATACTGGTGACAAAGTTGTTCAAGAACTTGGTCGTATCAAGCACTTTATCAAGTCTGAAACTATGCGAAAAGATAGTGTTGAGATGGCTATTGAAGTCTTTGTGAAAAATAACGACCTTACCTTCGTTGAAAACATTAAATCTATCGAAGGTGTCAAAGACCTTACGCTGATCCAATACAACGGCGAATACCATGGCTAGAAGACGTGAGAAGAAGAGTTGGAGTAGTCGAAAGAAGAAACTTTGGCTCGTCATCTGTCTAATCATCATTACGAGTGGTCTTTATGCCATTTTTGTGTATTTGAATAACAGAAACATAGGTACCAAGTTTGAATATACGCTTTCAGACAAGAGTTTTGGGAATCCGCTCATGGGTTATGTCCCTTCAGCTGAAGAAAAAACAGTTTCTGAAGACGTTCACCTTGTCTATGTTGATATTACATGGAAAGAATTGGAACCTAAAAAGGGCCACTATAACTGGGAAACAATTGAAGAAAGTAACCAGTTTAAACGATGGAAGAAAGAAGGCAAGCAGGTCGTCTTACGTTTCTTGCTAGATTACCCTGGCAAATCAAGTCATAAAGATATCCCTAACTGGTTGGGAAATGAAATTTCTGACCTTGGGGATGCTTATAGCACATCCTACGGTAAGGGATTTTCACCAAATTACCAAAATAAACTGCTTAGAAAATACTATAAAGATGCTGTTACTGCTATGGGACAGCGTTGGGGCAATGATGATTTTATCGCCTACATCGAGCTTGGTGGCCTAGGCCACTGGGGTGAGTGGCATGTTCACTCAGATGCGGGCATTCGCCAATTGCCACGAAAAGAAGTTCGTAAGGACTACATCGCACCGTTTCAACCAGCCTTTCCTAAAGCAAAGCTTCTTATGAGAAGACCCTTTGATACAGGCTTGGAAGGTGAATTTGGAATCTACAATGATGTTTTCGGAGACAAATCAGCAACAAAAACTTGGTTAAATTGGATTCAAAATGGTGGATCATACGATCAAACACAAGAGCAAGATGCCTTGAAAGCCATGCCTAATGCTTGGGAAAAGGCGCCAATCGGTGGTGAATTGACAAGTTCACAGTCTATGTCTGACTTACTTGGAAATAATTTAGAAGAGCTTCAAGAAGAGGCTAAAGCAGCGCATTTGACATTCTTAGGGCCAAAGGTGGCTGAAGATATCGGTGACGGACAAGCAGCTTACAGGGAGCTTTTGAAAAACATGGGGTATCGCCTCTGGGTATCACGCTTGACAATCTCCAAAGGAGAAAACAAGCTTGGTATTACCCTTAATTTAGAAAATTCAGGGGTAGCCCCTTTATATGGCGATTGGTCTGTGGTATTATATTTGTGTGATGCAGGTGGTAAGGTTGTTCAAGCGCAAGAACTTGACTGCCGTTTGTCAGAATTACTTCCAAATCAAACCGCTGAGTTGAAGGCAAGTTTTGCTTATTCAAAAAATCAGAATTATCAAGTGAAGCTCGGAATTATTTCTCCAATGACACAAGAGCCTTCAGTTCATTTCGCAATGAAAGGCTTTGAAAGAGAAGTTATGCCTAAATTAGCAACGGTTCAAAAGGATAAAAAAAGCGCTGACAAGTAAGAAAGGAAATACTTATGTCTATTTTAATTACAGGAGGAGCTGGCTACATCGGTAGTCACACCACTGTTGAACTCCTTAATGCAGGTTTTGATGTCGTCTTGGTTGATGACTTTTCAAACAGCTCTCCAGCAGTCCTTGAACGCTTGGAAAAGATTACAGGTAAGAAGTTCCCATTCTATCAAGGTTCAATTTTAGATACAGAATTTTTGGATAAGGTTTTTACAAAAGAAGATATTGAATTGGTCATTCACTTTGCGGCCTTTAAAGCAGTTGGTGAGTCTGTTCAAAAACCTTTGAAATATTATAAAAACAATATCAGTGGTACCATCACCCTCCTTGAAAAAATGAAGGAATACGATGTCAAAAACATTGTCTTCAGTTCAAGTGCAACAGTATATGGAACTAATAATCCTTCTCCAATGACGGAAGATATGCCAACATCAGCTATTAACCCATACGGTTACACTAAGTTGATGATGGAACAAATTCTTACAGACGTAGCTGCTTCAGATCCGTCATGGTCTGTCACAAATCTTCGTTATTTCAATCCTATCGGAGCTCATGAGAGTGGTTTGATTGGCGAATTGCCAAACGGGATTCCAAACAATCTTATGCCATATATTACACAAGTTGCTATCGGTAAACTTCCTGAGCTTAATGTCTTTGGTGATGATTATCCGACCCCGGATGGTACAGGTGTCCGTGACTACATTCACGTTCTTGACTTGGCATCAGGTCACTTGGCTGCCGTCAAATATAATTTGAGCCACAAAGGTGCTGAGATTTTCAACTTGGGTACTGGACACGGTTATAGTGTTTTGGATCTCGTTAAGACATTCGAAGCTGAAAACAAGGTTGCCATCCCTTACCGTATTCAAGGGCGTCGCGCTGGTGATATTGCGACTTGCTATGCGTCTCCAGAAAAGGCCAAAGAAGTTCTCGGCTGGGAAGCTAAGAAGACCTTGAAAGAGATGGTCAGAGATTCTTGGCGTTGGCAAACAACAAACCCAAATGGTTATGAAGACTAAGCTTAGTCTAGGAAATCATAGCCTATAGAGAGTAGGACAAGCACTAGATTTTTTTAAAACAACCCTAATCTAGTCGCCTCAGAAATAAAGAGAAGAGGAGTGAAAACAGTCACTAAATGATTATAGGTTTAGAACTGTCTCACCCTCTTTTTATGTTTTAGACTAGCTTTCTATGGTATAATGAAATCATGACTATTATTAATCAATTCGTCACTTTGGCAAGTCACCTAGTATTTATTGGATTGAGCTACCATATGCTGATTAGCCTCTTTGATTGGGCAAAATTGATCAAAAATCCTATCGAGAATACTGGTAAGTTGAAGCTCTTCTTGCTTTTTATCAGCATTGCTTTAGGCTATCTTGTCAGCTCCTTTATTCTGTCAGTTTTAGCTTTTGGACAGAATATGGCTAGCTCGATTTCTTAAATTAGTGATTTTAATTGAGTTTTGATATAATACAAAAAAATACGAAATTAATTCTTGAAAGGAATCCTTATGGATAAAATTATTGTGAAGGGTGGCAACACTCGATTAAGTGGTGAGGTTGTCATTGAAGGTGCTAAAAACGCTGTTCTACCGTTGTTAGCGGCAACTATTTTGGCCTCGGAAGGTCAGACAACCTTGACTAATGTTCCAATCTTGTCAGATGTTTACACCATGAATAATGTGGTTCGTGGCTTGGATATTGCTGTAGACTTTGACGAAGAAAACAATACCGTTGTAGTTGATGCTAGTGGAGAGATTTTAGATCAGGCACCATATGAGTATGTCAGCAAGATGCGTGCGTCTATCGTAGCACTTGGCCCTATTCTTGCTCGTAATGGTCATGCTAAGGTCTCAATGCCTGGTGGTTGTACGATTGGTAGTCGTCCTATTGACCTCCACCTTAAAGGTTTGGAAGCAATGGGTGCTAAAATTACCCAAGTTGGTGGTGATATCACCGCGACAGCAGAAAAACTTAAAGGTGCAACTATTTATATGGACTTCCCATCTGTTGGTGCTACTCAGAACCTTATGATGGCAGCAACTTTAGCTGATGGAGTCACTACCATTGAAAATGCTGCGCGTGAACCGGAAATCGTTGACTTGGCTCTTCTTCTTAACGAGATGGGGGCTGATGTCAAAGGTGCTGGAACTGAAACACTCGTGATTAAAGGCGTTAAATCTCTTCATGGTACGCAACATGCGGTTGTT
>DBFVHV010000118.1:0-4039 GCA_048524165.1 Streptococcus sp. | reverse complement strand
AAGCTGTTGTTGGTGGGAATGCCTTTTCTCATGAATCTGGTATCCACCAAGATGGTTTCCTTAAAAATCCTCTTACTTATGAAATCATTACACCCGAGTTGGTTGGGGTTAAGAAAAGCTCACTTCCACTTGGTAAATTGTCAGGTCGCCATGCCTTTATTGAAAAATTGAAAGAACTTGAGCTTGACTTTGTTGAAGAAGATATCAAACCACTCTTTGCTAAATTCAAGCGCTTGGCTGATAAAAAACATGAAATTACTGATGCTGATATTCGTGCACTTGTTGCTGGTACAAGTGTAGATAATCCAGAAGGCTTCCACTTCCAAGATCTTCGTTTGACTACTAATGCTGATGAAACAATCACTGCTACAGTAAGCTTGGCTAATGAAGATGGAGAAGCTGTAGAATTTTTGGCAAATGGCCAAGGGTCAGTTGAAGCTATCTTCAATGCTATCGATAAGTTCTTCAATCAAACAGTTCGCTTGACTTCTTATAATATCGATGCCGTAACTGATGGTATTGATGCCCAAGCACGTGTACTTGTAACTGTAGAAAATGTAGATACAGATACAATCTTCAATGCTTCAGGTTTGGACTTTGACGTCTTGAAAGCTTCAGCAATTGCTTATATTAATGCGAATACACTGGTTCAAAAAGAAAATGCTGGTGAGATGGCACGAAAAGTTTCTTACCGTGACCTTCCATAAGTCAAAGAGGAGTTAAACATGACAAAGAAAATTGTAACACTTTCTGGTGATGGTATTGGACCTGAAATCATGGCAGCGGGTCTTGAAGTGCTTGAAAAAGTAGCTTCAAAGATTGGATTTGATTACGACATCGATGCTAAACCATTTGGTGGTGCTGGCATTGATGTCGAGGGTCATCCACTTCCTAAGTCAACTTTGGATGCTGCTAAATCAGCAGATGCTATCCTCTTGGCTGCAATTGGTGGACCTAAATATGACAATGCGCCAGTTCGTCCTGAACAAGGACTTTTGGCCATTCGTAAGGAGTTGAATCTCTGTGCGAAGATCCGTCCTGTCCGCATCTTTGATGCTTTGAAACACTTGTCACCTCTTAAACCTGAGAGTATTGAGGGCGTAGACTTCGTCGTTGTTCGTGAGCTCACAGGTGGTATTTATTTTGGTGAGCACATTTTGGAAGAAGATAAGGCTCGCGATATCAATGATTATTCAGCAGAAGAGATTCGTCGTATCATGCGTCGTGCCTTCAAGATTGCTCAAGGTCGTGGCAAAAAGGTCACTAGCATTGATAAACAAAATGTTTTGGCAACTTCTAAATTGTGGCGTAAGGTTGCTGATGAAGTTTCTTTGGAGTTTCCAGATGTAACTCTTGAACACCAGCTCGTTGATAGTGCAGCAATGATCATGATTACCAACCCAGCTCGTTTTGATGTTGTTGTGACTGAAAACCTCTTTGGTGATATCTTATCCGATGAGTCAAGTGTTCTTCCAGGTACCCTCGGTGTTATGCCATCGGCTAGCCATTCTGAAAACGGTCCAAGTCTTTATGAACCGATTCATGGTTCAGCACCAGATATCGCTGGTCAAGGTATTGCCAATCCAATTTCAATGATTCTGTCAGTAGCTATGATGTTGCGTGAAAGTTTCAATGAAACTGAAGGGGCAGAATTGATTGAAAATGCTGTTGATAAGACCTTGAATCAAGGCATCTTGACACGTGATTTAGGTGGTCAGGCTTCGACTGCTGAAATGACAGCAGCTATTATTGGCAATCTCTAAAATCATGACACTGAAATTAGTGTTACTAAGTGTTTTGTTGGTGTGGAATCTAGTCGTCTTATCCGTTTATGGACTTGATAAACATAAGGCTATTCAACATAAGAGGCGGATTTCTGAGAAGGCATTATTATTGCAGACTATTATCTTTGGTGGTATTGGTGCCTTTTTAGGTGGGAGACTATTTAGACATAAAATTAACAAATGGTACTTTAAGCTCTGCTGGCTTTTAGGGATTGTTATAGATGTCGTTCTTTTATACCTTATCCTAACGAAACTTTTGGATTAACCAATCCTTAGATTATAATTGGAGTATTTTATGAGCGGAAAATCAATTTTTGATAAACTTTGGGAACGCCACGTTGTTACTGGAAACGAGGGCGAACCACAATTGATGTATGTGGATCAACATTATATTCACGAGGTTACAAGTCCACAAGCCTTTCAAGGTCTTCGTGATGCTGGACGTAAAGTACGTCGTCCAGATTTAACATTCGGTACGACTGACCACAACGTTCCTACGGTTGATATTTTTAATATTCGTGACCTTATTTCTAAAAACCAAATTGACACTTTGGCGAAAAACGTTGAGGAATTTGGTATTGATGCGGCTACCCACGGTACTGCTCGTCAGGGGATTGTCCATATGGTTGGTCCTGAAACAGGTCGTAGTCAACCAGGAAAATTTGTAGTCTGTGGGGATAGTCATACGGCTACTCACGGTGCTTTTGGTGCTATCGCTTTTGGTATTGGTACATCTGAGGTAGAACATGTCTTTGCGACACAATGTTTGTGGCAGGTCAAACCTAAGAAAATGAAGGTTGAGTTTGTTGGTAAACCTCAGCCAGGTGTCTATTCAAAAGACTTTATCCTTGCTCTTATTGCACGCTATGGTGTTGATGCTGGTGTAGGATACGCTGTTGAATATTGTGGTGAAGCTATCGATGCCCTCTCTATGGATGAACGCATGACCATCTGTAACATGTCTATTGAATTTGGTGCTAAGATGGGTCTTATGAATCCAGATCAAAAAACCTATGATTATGTTGAAGGTCGTCCATGTGCACCACAGGGTGAAAAATTTGAAGAAGCAGTAGCTGATTGGAAAACTTTGGTTTCAGACCCAGACGCTGAATATGATAAAGTAATTACTGTTGATGTTTCTGAATTGGCTCCTATGGTGACATGGGGAACTAACCCTGAGATGGGTGTTGAGTTTGATCAACCATTCCCAGAAATCAAGGACTTTAATGATGAACGTGCCTACGAGTATATGGATGTAAAACCTGGCGATTATGCAAAAGACATCGATCTTGGCTATGTCTTTATCGGTTCTTGTACCAATGCTCGTCTTAGCGACCTTGAGTTAGCTGCTAAATTCGTTAAAGGAAAACATATCGCACCGACATTGACAGCTATTGTTGTTCCAGGCTCACGTCCAGTTAAGAAAGAGGCTGAACGTCTTGGTTTGGATAAAATTTTCTTGGATGCAGGATTTGAATGGCGTGATCCAGGATGTTCAATGTGTCTTGGAATGAACCCAGACCACGTTCCTGAAGGTGTTCATTGTGCCTCTACAAGTAACCGTAACTTCGAGGGACGTCAAGGGTATGGAGCGCGTACTCACCTTTGTAGTCCAGCAATGGCAGCAGCTGCAGCAATCGCTGGTAAATTTGTAGATGTACGCGATATGCCAGAAGTTCAAGCATAAGGGAGAAGATAATGGAAAAATTTACCGTCTATACAGGGAAATCAGTACCTTTGATGAATGATAACATCGATACGGACCAACTCATTCCCAAACAATTCTTGAAAGCTGTTGATAAAAAAGGCTTCGGTAAGAATTTGATGTTTGAATGGCGTTATCTTAATGATGATTACGAAGAAAATCCTGATTTTGTCTTCAATAAACCTGAGTATCGAGATGCGACCATTTTGGTTACAGGTGATAACTTTGGTTCAGGGTCATCTCGTGAACACGCTGCATGGGCATTGGAAGACTACGGTTTCCGCTGTGTTATTGCTGGATCATTCTCAGATATCCACTATAACAATGAATTGAAAAATGGTATGTTGCCAATCGTTCAACCTTTGGAAGTCCGTCAAAAATTGGCAGCTCTTCCTGCGGGTGAAGAAATCACGATTGACCTTCCAAACCAAGTGATTAAATCTTCAGCTGGGGAATTTCCATTTGATATTGATCATGAGTGGAAACGTAAATTGGTTGAAGGGCTTGATGATATTGGAATCACTCTTCAATATGAAGATTTGATTGCTGC
>DBFVHV010000117.1:0-10301 GCA_048524165.1 Streptococcus sp. | reverse complement strand
TCACCGTCAAGGTTAATATCATTTGAATCATACAAGACAATCAATTTATCCAATTTTTGAAGACCGGCGTAAGATGATGCTTCGGCAGAAACGCCTTCCATAAAGCAACCATCCCCCGCAATAACATAAGTATAATGGTCAAAGATTGGGAAACCTTCCTTGTTGTAACGAGAAGCCAAGAAACGTTCCGCTTGTGCCATACCAACAGCTGTAGCAATACCTTGCCCAAGTGGACCTGAGGTAGCATCTACACCAACTGTATGACCAAATTCTGGGTGACCAGGTGTCTTAGAACCCCATTGACGGAATTGTTTAAGTTCTTCAATGCTCAAATCTTTAAATCCTGACAAATGAAGGAGCGCATAAAGAAGCATTGAGCCATGACCTGCTGACAAAACAAAACGGTCACGATTAATCCAATTTGGAACTTCAGGATTGACATGAATTTGCTTAGTAAACAAAGTGTAACCCATTGGTGCTGCACCCATTACCACACCTGGGTGACCAGAGTTAGCTTGGTTAATCGCATCTACCCCTAGAAAACGAATAGCATTTACTGAAAGATTAGACATAATTTCCTCCTTAGTGATAGCAATACTATTTTAATTATATCACAAAAAACGCTTTCAGAATAACGTACTTTGTTGAAAATTCCACACAACTATTGTTCAAAAATTGAAGATAAAAATCTAAAAGAGCTCTGAAGGTACTGTAGACATCTCAGAACTTTTCATTTATTTAGAAACAATTTTAACTCCATGGATTGTAAAAACGTCCATGGTTAAGGTAAATCAACCCCAGACTAATTCCCAATAAAAGAGTAGCTGATACGATTACAAGATAATCTTGTTTGGTCAAGGATTTGTACACATACCAGGTGCGTTTCTTGTAGCGACCAAATCGGCGTAATTCCATAGCCGTCGAAACAGTATCAATACGTTCGAGTGACGAGAAAATCAGAGGGAGAACGATTTGTAGATTCCCACGAATCCGTTTAACCAGGCCCGCCTTTTGTGATAAATCCAAACCACGCGCTTCTTGAGCCTTACGAATAGTAAAGAATTCTTCTTGAACATCTGGAATATAACGCAAGGTCAAACTGACGGAGTAAGCAAATTTATAGGGAATACCAATCTGATTAAGACTAGCCGCAAACTGACTGGGATGGGTAGTCATAAGAAAAAGGATGGCAAGAGGGACTGTTGAAAAATACTTAAGCAAAAGATTTGCAAGATAAAAGAGCTCCTGGCTGGTTAAATAGAAACGCCCCCATCCTTCAATCAGAACTGTCTTAGCTCCATAAATTTCTTCACCATAACTTGGTGCGAAGAGATAGACCATAAGTAGATTAAAAAGGGCAATCGAGCCTATGATTTTCACAACAAAAGAAATATCCCTCCAACGAATGTTGGCCCAATAAAAGAGATAAATTGAAAGTAGACCGACTGCTAGAATAAAGCGTGGATCATAGGTAGCCATACAAGCAAGTGAAACCAAGATAAAGAATAGCATCTTACTCGCCCCAGATAAATCATAGAGGAAACCTTGACCTGGTTGATAACCTATTAAACGATTAGACATAAGGGCCTCCTTTTTCTATATAATACTGGGTTACTTCTACCGGATCACATAGCAACTTCTGACCTAGGCTATAAAGTGATGTCTGCTTGAGATTGGCTGACTCAAGTAGGTCCTTCTGATTGAGAATGGTAACAGGATTATCATCTGCAATAATTTCTCCATCGACTACAACTAGGCAACGATCACTATATTCCAACATGAGTTGCATGTCATGGGTAATCATCACAATCGTATGGCCTTTTTTCTGAAGACCATCTAAAAACGTCATGATATCCGTGTATGTTTGGTAATCTTGACCAGCCGTTGGCTCATCCAAGATAATAATTTCAGGTTTCAAAACCAAGATAGATGCAATGGTCACACGTTTTTTCTGTCCAAAGGAAAGAGCAGAAATTGGCCATTTACGGAAACTATAAAGTCCACAGGTCTTCAAAACCTCATGAACGCGCTCTTCAACCTCTGTTTCATCAATACCTCGCAAGCGCAAACCTAGTGCTACTTCATCAAAAATCATGGCTTGACTAATCATCTGATTAGGATTTTGTAAAACAAAGCCTATACGTTCTGAACGCTCAGCAATACTATCTTGACAAATATCCTGACCCAAATAGGTTAATTTTCCTTGACTAGGAATAAAACCGCACAAAGCTTTGGCAAGAGTAGATTTTCCAGCTCCATTTTTGCCAACAATTGCTATACGTTCGCCTTTTTTTAAACTAAAGGACATGTCATCAATGACGATTTGATTATCTCCATAGCCAACTCTCAGTCCCTCAACCTTCAAAATAGAATTGGTCCAAGTTTCCGTTTTATCTCTCAAAACTCTATCTGGCAAAGCTAATCCAGACAAATCCAAAGCATCTAGTTGGCTGAGATTTTGTGCTCTAGTTGTATCAAATCCCAACTGACGTAAAACAGTCAGATACAGGGGTTCTCGAATCCCATTTTCCAACAAGAGGGTGCTCGATAAAAGCTCATCTGGGCTACCGTTAAAGAGGAGGGTGCCATCATTGACCAGTAAAATCCGGTCAACGGGACGATAAAGAACATCTTCTAGACGATGCTCAATAATAATCGTCGTAGCTCCTACCTCCTTGTGAATCTTATCAATGAGATTAATAGTTTCCTGTCCTGATTTAGGATCTAAATTTGCTAAAGGCTCATCAAATAAAAGAATGGGACTCTCATCAATCAAGACACCAGCCAAACTGACCCGTTGTTTTTGCACCCCTGATAAATCTTGAGGTCGATGATTCAAAAGAGAACCCAAATCCAAACGTTCAGCCCAGAGGGATACTCTGTCCTTCATCTCACTTTGATTGACACAATCATTTTCCAAGGCAAAAGCCAAGTCTTCAGCTACTGTTAAGCCAATAAACTGACCATCCGGATCTTGCAATACTGTAGACACTAACTGTGACTTATCGTAGATAGACTGCGTGAAAACATCCTGGCCATCGATAAGAACTTGACCTTTCTCCTGTCCCTTATGAATATTAGGTATGATACCATTGAGACACTGGGCCAAAGTTGATTTCCCACTACCAGAAGGACCTAAAATGAGGACCTTCTCTCCCTTGGCAATATCAAAACTAATATCCTTGAGAGTTGGTTCTGCTTGTGCATCATATTGAAATGTAAACTGATTAAAACTAATGTATTTATTCATGCTTCTAATAAAAAAGAGAGGAGATATCACACTAAGCTGACAGTCCCACTCTCCTATAACTTATTCTAGTCTTTGGTAAGACTACCAGATTGTGTGCGTGAGCTAGCATAAATGGCAAGAAGGAGTGTTCCCCCAATTGCAATTGTAATAAAGTTAGCTACGCCAGCTACAAAACTTTGTGCATAAAGATATGACCAAGCTTGAGCAAATTGGAGTCTATCACCGATTGGTGTCACAACACCATAAGCAATAAGTAGTCCCAAAGCTTGTGCTAGGTTAAACCAAATCATACCCATTATAGAGAACTTACCCGTTGTTACGTCATATTTTTTGCTAAATAGACCAATAACAAGCCCTATAATACCACTTGCAAGAACCCAAGCCCATGAGATATTTCCATATTGGATACCGTCCTTAAGCGCATGACCAATGAAGCCCATAAAGAAACCTGTAATAGGCCCAAAAACAACTGAAAATAGAGCTTGAACAGCATACTGAAGTTGAATGCTTGTATTTCCAAAAATAGGAATATTAACAAACATACCAATGATAATAAAGAGTGCTGCACCAATACCTGTCGCAACAACTGTACGAATTGAATTGTTTTTCATAATCTTACTTTAATCTCCTAAATGTTTATTTTCAATGTGCCAGTTGGACCCTACACCAACATTTGTAAGGTGATGTACTCCCAAACTAGGCTCTTCTTGAAGGGCTACACCAATCATGGCCGAGACAGCACCATCAACCAAGCCAAAGTCTGATTGGAGCACCAATAAGTTATTAGTCATAAATAGTTCACCTTTTCTCTTAGAAAGGTTTATTTTACCATATTTTATAGCTATTTTAAAGTTGTCAAATTCTTGAGCTAGTTATAGCCTTCGTCTATGTTTTCCTCTAAAATCAAAAAGCCAGCCCAACAGGCTGACCATGTATTACCTACCTAAGCTTTCTTCCAACGACTCTTTTCCGCTACTGCTGTAAAGAGAACATCTGTTGAAGAGTTAAGGGCTGTTTCACAAGAGTCTTGGACCACACCGACGATAAAGCCGACACCAACAACTTGCATAGCTAAATCATTTGAGATTCCAAAGAGGCTACATGCCACTGGCACCAATAGAAGGGAACCACCTGCAATACCTGAAGCTCCACAAGCAGAAATAGCTGAAACTACACTAAGAATAAGGGCTGTTGCAAAGTCAACCTCAATTCCCAAAGTAGTCACTGCAGCAAGCGTCAAAACATTGATTGTCACAGCCGCTCCTGCCATGTTAATAGTTGACCCTAGAGGGATAGAAACCGAATAGGTATCAGGATTCAAGCCAAGGTCCTCACAAAGTTGAAGGTTAACGGGAATATTAGCTGCTGACGAGCGAGTAAAGAAGGCTGTAATCCCTGAATCTTTCAAACAACGGAAAACCAAAGGGAAAGGATTTTTACCCATCATCACAAAGGCAATGATAGGATTAACAACCAAGGCCACGAAGGCCATTGTTCCAACTAAAACAAGGATTAAGACACCATAATCTGCCAAAACACCAACACCATTCTCAGAAATAGTATTAAAGACAAGACCAAGGATACCAAATGGCGCTAGATTAATAATCCAACGTACAATTTGAGAAGTTACTTCTGCTAAGGTATGCAGCAATTCTTTAGTGTGCTTACTAGCTGTTCGCATGGCAAAACCAGAAACGACAGCCCATACCAAGACACCAATGTAATTGGCTTGAGACAAGGCGTTGATAGGATTGTCTACCATTTTGAGCAACAAATCCTTAAAGACCTCACCGACCCCTTGAGGTGCAGCCTCCTTAGTAGCTGAGGCTGCGCCTAATTTTAATGAAATTGGAAAAATATAGTGAGAAATAACAGCTGTCAAAGCAGCCGCAAAGGTACCAAAGAGATAGAGCACAATAACTGTCTTCATGTTACTCTGTTGCCCTTCACGTGTTTGAGAGAGGGCATTAGCCACCAAAGCGAAAACCAAGAGTGGTGCAATCGCCTTTAAGCCACCAACAAACATGTCTCCCAAAAGACCAATAACCGTAATCTTTGGAATCAATAAACCAAGTATAGCGCCAATTACCACACCAATGGCAATACGCTTAATCAGACTGGTCCTATTCCAAGCTGAAATAAAACGTTTCATAACTAATTAACTCCTTTTTGTGGTTAGCGCAACCACAAAGCATTCGACAGTTTCCATAGTATGATAAATTACTGAAATCGTCAAGATATGAAAAAAGCCTGTGATAAACAGGCTTTCACATTCTATTTATGACTCAATTTACGGGTTAAGAAATCACCGATAAACTGAATAAGGAAAATCAAAATCAAGATTAAGAAAGTTGCCAAGATGGTAACTGATGTACTTGAACGATTGTATCCATAGTAGATGGCGATGTAACCGAGTCCACCTGCACCGATAGCTCCAGCCATGGCAGTTTCACCCACAAGGGAAATCAAAGTCACTGTTGATACACGAACCAATTCTGGGAGTCCTTCCCCAAGATAAACCTTAATCGTGTCCCAAAGACTTGCACCACTAGCTTGTGCTGCTTCAATCACTCCACGGTCTAAGTCTGCAAGTACCACCTGTACTTGACGCGCAAAGAATGGGAAGGTCGCAGCTGATAAGGGAACCAAAGCCGCTGTCATACCAAGGTTAGTCCCTACGATAAAGTAAGTGAAGCCTTTCAAAATCGCCAAGAGGATGATGAAAGGAATGGCGCGAAAGATTGAAGTAATTTTATCCAAGATTTGGAAAACAAATTTATTTTCAATAACCCCACGAGGACCTGTCAATACCAAGAAGAGACCCATAATGAGACCGAGAAGTCCACCAATGATGAAGGAAATCACCGTCATATAAAGTGTCGCGTAGATGGCATCTGGCCAAGAGTTAACCCCCTGCATACCGATACGATAAATATCTGGAAAGTTTTGTTGAATCCAATCTGCCATTATTGGGCTCCTTTCTTAAGTACTTGTAAGCTTACACCTGCATTTTCAATCGCTTTTTGCGCAGCAATAACCTTATCAGAATCACCATCCAAAACAACGACCAATTCACCAACAGGGGTATCACCGAGAATCTCAACATTCCCATAAAGAATATTACTTGAAACACCGTAGTCTTTGAAGAGTTCAGTCAAGAGGGGTTCATCTGTTGAAGAACCTGCATATTTAAGCTGAACAAGAAGGGCAGATTCAGGTAAGTTTTTCACCAAAGGTTGTGCATTAATCTTAGTCAAGGCATCTTCAATCCCCGCTGCAGTCTCAATAAATTCTTGTGTCAGATCCTCTTGTGGATTTGAGAAGATATCAAGAACACTACCCTCTTCCAAAAGTTGTCCATTTTGCATAACAGCCACACGGTTACAAATGTCTTTGACGATTTGCATTTCGTGAGTAATCATAACCACTGTCAAACCAAGTTTTTTATTCAAATCTTGCAAAAGTGAAAGGATTTGTTTAGTTGTCTTAGGATCTAGAGCTGATGTAGACTCATCTGAAATCAAGATTTCTGGATCGTTGGCCAAGGCACGCGCAATCGCTACACGTTGTTTTTGACCACCTGACAATTGTGCAGGATAGTTTTCGGCACGATCTGCCAAATCAACCAACTCCAAAAGATCTCGAATTTTTTTGTCTTTCTCTTCATTACTTAGTTTAGAATGACGAAGAGCAAAGGCTACATTTTCATAAGCCGTCTTTTGAGCCATCAGATTAAAGTGTTGGAAAATCATCCCAATCGTTTGACGTTTCTGACGCAATTCTTTTGTCGTCAATTTGACCTGACCGTCCTCAAAAGTCACATCTTTACCAATAGTGATTTTACCAGCTGTAGGCACTTGTAAAAGATTGATAGCACGAACAAGGGTAGATTTACCAGCCCCTGAATAACCAACGATTCCGTAAATATCACCTTTTTCAATCTGGATAGACACATCCTTAACCGCTTGAATAGTGCGGCGTTTCTGCGTAAAGGTGATATCAATATTTTTCAAATCAATAATGACATTACTCATAACTTGCGATTAACTCCTTAATTAGTTCAATATGGGTGTAGTAATCTGCTAGGCTAACATTTTCATCCCCACCATGGTCTCGGCTATTAGCATTTCCTATACCAAAAGCTGCCATAGGAACACCCAAAGCCTCGTAAATCATATGCATAGGACCTGTACCTGCAGCTGTTGGAAGTACAGCGACACCTTCCTCATAAAAGCCTTTTGCCAACTCAATAACATTGACAATAGCTGGATCAGACATATCACTTCGATAACTTTCTTCACCAAGAGTGAAGGTTACCTTGATACGGTCAAATCCTTCTTTTTTGAGGTGAGCCTTGATACGATCCAAAACGTATTCAGGTGTCAAACCAGGGACCAAACGCATCTCCATTTTAGCTTTGGCTTGAGCTGGCAGAATAGTCTTAACACCTTGCCCCTGATAACCTGTCGAAATTCCTTCAATAGAAAGGGCCGGCTCAAAATAATAAGTTTTTAAGAACGCACGACGGTCACTTTCCAAAATTGGTAGTTTTAAGCCATAGATCTTACGAAGGCTATCTGCATTTTCAATGGCGTAAGTCTCGATAAGATCCATCTCACGTTCATTTGGTTGGATAATTTTTTCATAGATACCGTCGATAAGAATACGTCCCTGATCATCACGCATACTTGAAATAGCATTGAGTAAGTACCAGGAAGCAGATTCAATAACCGCACCAAATTTAGAGTGGATATCAACATCCGCACTCTCGACAGACAAGTCAAAGGTAATAATCCCCTTGTTGCCACCTGTAATTTCTAATTGGCCTTTACTATTTCGATTCCCTTGTTCCCAAACCAATAAGTCTGCCGGAAGAAGGTCATCACGGTATTTTTCCAAATATTTTCCAAGGTCAGTCGAAGCAGACTCCTCGGCCCCTTCCATCATAAAGGTAATATTAACAGGAAGATTTCCCACTTCACGAATATACTTACGAAGAGCTGTCAAGCGAGCTGTAATATGGCCTTTATCATCATCGACACCACGACCATACATGTAACCCTTACGAACCGTCAAACGGAAAGGATCATCCGTCCATGGTTGATCATTGTCTGCTGGAACAGTGTCGTAATGTTGGTAAAAGATAATCGTCTTAGCATCTGGGTTTGGACTCTTGAATTTCGCCAAGACAAACGGTGCCGTATAGGTCTCGTCAATAGTTACCTCTGCCCCTACACGAGAAAAAATTTCACCGAGGTAAGCAGCCACATCATAGAGACCAATATTTTGAGCAAAAATAGATTTTTTAGAAATCAAAGTTCTCAAAACTTCAAAATAGTGCTGAGCAACTTCATCATTACGGAACTTTCGTAACTGCTCTTCTTCACTAGGAAATGCCATCAAATCGTCTCCTTCATATACGACAAAACGGCGTGCTCTCACACGCCCTTCCGCCCTTAGCTTATTTCTTTGAATTAGCTTTCAATTGATCTTGGGTTGGAGCACCTTTCCATGCCGGAAGGTCAACCTTGTTAGAAGCATCATAAATGATTTGGGCAACTTCATCATTTTGGTAAGCCTTAATCAAAGTCTTGATAGCATCGGCTTTGTTTGATTTTTCCCAATCTTTATTAGCTGCAATGATGTTAATCCAATCTTTCAAATCTTGACTTGGATCTTCTTGGAAGAGGGTTGTATCATAGTCAACATTTTGTTGTTGTGCGTATGAGTTGTTAACAACTGCAGCATCTACTGATGAAAGAGTTTGGGCAGCTTGTTCAGCAGCGATTTCTTTGATATCCAATTTCTTTGGATTTTCAGAAATGTTCTTGATAGTTGCCAATTCGCCATCTTTAACATCCAACTTAATCAAACCAGCTGTTTGAAGGAGAGTCAAAGCACGGCTTTCGTTTGTACCATCGTTAGGTACTGAGATAGTAGCTCCCTCTGGAAGCTCTTTAACATCCTTATACTTGGCTTTACCGTTTTCAGTTCCTGAGAAAAGGTGGATTGGGCTAAGAAGTGTGTCAGCCGCTGAAACGACATCACCTTTATTTTCTTTGTTCCAGTTGTTCAAGTAATAAATGTGTTGGAAAGCATTGACATCGATTTCACCATTTTTAAGAGCCTCATTTGGTTGATTATAGTCTGTAAACTCTTTCAACTCAATTGTAACACCCTTGTCTTTAGCCAATTCTTTGACTTTATCCCACAATGGCTCAGTTGTATCATCCAAAGTCATGACACCAACTGTCAATGTTTTATCATCTTTAGCAGCTTTGTTTCCACCAGCTCCACAAGCAGCCAAGGCCACTGTTGAAGCGACTGCCAATCCTGTAATTCCAAGAATTTTTTTTAGTTTCATAACGAACTCCCTTTAATTGTTTTAAGTGTAAAATTATTATCCCATAGGATGAGAATTGTAGCAAATTGTTTATAATTGTATATCTCTATAGCTATTAACTATACCCTGCCCTAGATTTTAATTATATAAAAAAGCTGAGAAAAATCTATCCTCAGCCTTATTCTTATTTGTTCCCAGGAACTTTCAAAGCATCCTCAGCTGGAATATAGTTTTTGTTCCCAAGGAATTTTTCAGCCAATTTAGCCAAAGTACCATCTTTTTGGAGTTCTTCCAAACGTTTGTTTACAAATTTTTGAAGGTCCTTTTGGTTATCTGCAAACAAGAAGTAAATGTATGGTTGTTGATCAGACTTAAGTTCAATGGTCTTCAAGTTTGTCAACTTATTGTTTTTGATGATTGCATTAACAGTTGGTGCATCAAAAATCTTGAAATCATATTTACCTTCATTCAAGTTTGTCAAGATTTGTGTAATGTCTTCCTTAGTGTAGTTGAGTTCAACTGGCTTATCTGAATGTTTATCATTGAATTCAGTCAATTGAGTAAGTGTTGATGTTCCTTGAACAACTTGTGTAGAATGACCAGCGATGTCATCATATTTCTTGATTTTACTATCTTTTGGAACAGTCAAAACAGATGGTGTGGTACCAATCGGGTATGAGAAGAGGTATTTTTGGTCACGTTCTTCTG
>DBFVHV010000116.1:0-6328 GCA_048524165.1 Streptococcus sp. | reverse complement strand
ATACGATTATATCAACGTTTCAAGACATTCAAGAGTTATCTCTTGGATGTCTTTTTTTATCAAAAAATCTATAGTTTCCCTGAGAATTTCCCTGAGCTTATTTTTAAGATTTCTAAATGCAATTTCACCAACAGTTTGATTTACTACATCTCTAGTATTAACATAAGTCTTTGTAATTTCTTTGTCACTATGAGTTAAGGCTTCAGAAATTACTTCAAGTGGAACTCCAGCTTGTTTTGCGAGTGTAGCCCCAGTATGTCTTAATTTATGAGGAGATGCAGGTGTAAGTTCAGGATGTCTACGTCGAACGGATTTCATTCTGTAATTTAGATAATCTACATGGAGAGGTAAGTTAATGTTGTTTGATCTATCATTATAGGTAAAAACAAACTGTTTTTGATTTTGTCGTAGACCAAATAGTTTAAGTTCTTCTTGCTGTTTGACTTTCCATTTTGCCAGTAAGCCCATCAATTCAACTGGAGCTTTAAAAATAGTCTTTTTATTACCTTTTGTTGATTTGATATTACCAAAACGGTAGTGCTTGCTCAATAAGTATTTCTCCAGTAGAAAAATTAATGTGTTTCCATTGCAAAGCATAACTTTCTGATTTTCGATCAGATAAGAAGAATGTCGTATAAAAGAGCGTGTAATCTTTTAGGTCTATTAGGCCATTTTCTAAATCTGTATCAAAAGCTAGTAGCCAAGATGTTAACTCCTCTTTATCTAGGGAAAGATCTTCCTCACGTTTGCTTTCTTTAAGGAGAATCTTTTTATTAGCTTTAATTCTACTAATTGTTTTTCGAAGTTTATTTGAAGGAATATAATCTCGTTCCTCAGCCCAATCAAATACGGAGTTAACATAGCTTCTAATCACTTTGAAATTAGCATAGCTATTTGCTTTGGGAGTGAGTAGTGAAAGAATAAGTTGTTTTTGATTATTTAGGTATTCAATGGAATATTTACCTAGAATAGGTAAGATATGTAGTCTGAAGAGGTTTTCTGTTTGAAAAACAGTTGCCTTTGTAGGTGGTTTAATTGTAGTTGTGGTTTGACCTGCCTTGTAAGGTTCTAACCAAATTTTTTTATAAAAGTTCTCAAATGTGATTTCTTCCTTTTTATCAACAGGAAGATTATTTCTTGCTTTTTCTATATTCACTGCAAATTTAAGTTCAGCTTCCCTAGCCTCCCTTTTTGTTTTAAAACGCTTTTCATAATATTGCCCCAGACCCAGTTTCCCTTGAATATCAGTGGGAACATAGAGTTTTAATTGATAGGTTCCATTTTTCGTTTTCTTAATAGCCATTTTAATCTCCCTATGCGCTTATTTCTAACCTTGTCATCCATTGATTGATACTTTCCTTATTGAAACGAATAGATTTTCCAATTCGGATATAGGGTAGCCCCATTGCAATCCAAATATCAAGTGTATTATTAGAGATTCCTAGATAGTTACAAGTCTGTTTTTTGTTTAGAAAAGGGCTGTCAGCCCCAATATCTTCTTTAAAATGATGAATTTCGTTCTTTATTAGTGTTGCAATCATTTGCTGAATTTCTTGAGTTTGTTCTTCTGGTAATTGTACTAGCATATATTATTCTCCTTTTAAAAGTAAAAAACCAAGGTTTCATTTTACCTTGGTCGTTATTTTTTCTTTTGAACTGATAGCTGTTCTTTAAAAAGTTTATTCATTTTTTTCTGTCCCTCAGAAGAGTTGAGAGTATCTTTGTTGATTTCCCCTTTATAAATTTGTTCCATTAGAAGTAAGTATGCTTCACCTAAAGCAGTAGTGATAAGACCAGCGGTTGTACCAGAAATAGCTCCACCAACACCGGTACCAATACCTGGGAAAAATTTCAATATATTAGAGACAATAGTTTTACCGATTAATGTAGCACTACCAGATCCTAAAGTGGATGTTACGAAAGCTGTTAGGAAAGCTTTATTTATTTCGAGTCCAAATATTACAGTAATCGCACTAATCATAGCAACTTGAGTTGGCACTAGTAAAAATGCATCAGCAAAGGGGATTGGAGCGAAACCTTCTCCAAAACTTGCTGTTACCGCTGTTGCAATAGCAGCCCTAGCATGTTTTTTTTTTGCTTCTAGAGATACTTTTTGAATATTTTGTAGTGTATCTTGAAGCTCGGAAGGTAATACTTCAGACATTACATTTATTAAGGTATCCAGCCCAAAGGATTTCGCAACATATTCTTCATCAAAATCCATGTCCTGAGCAAGAATTGGTACAACCTTACAAATATCAAGGTTTTCTTGTTCTACATGATTTTTCATTTCCAAAGCTTTTTTTCTTGGAACAGATTGTGTGAGTACCACGATTATTGGGACTTTGGAGTTTTTATTTTTTTCAGAGAACTCCTTTAGCCACTCTACCTCAGAACTATCAAAGGTACGGTTTGCTCCTACATTAATGCAGTACCAAATACAGTGGATTGTTTTGTTGATGTCATTAGAGGAGTAACCTTCGCTTATTAATTTTATTACTTCATCTTTTACGTTGTCTTGTTGGTCAGAAGAAAGTTCGAAACCGGGAGTGTCATAAATGGAGAGAGGATAGTCACTTTTAACAATTTTTCTGATTTCTTGTGTTACTGGTCTACCTAGACCGGTATCAGCAAAGTCACCTCTAAACAAACTGTTAATGAGTGTACTTTTTCCTACCCCAGATTTACCAATAACTATTATGTTAAGCTGTTTTAGATTATTTATTTTATCATTAATTGCATTAATACATTGTTGAGCAATACTATCTGTATCAATCTGCATTGATTTCTTCCTTTATATAATTATTTTTTTTGACTAGTTCATCTTCCCATGAGACACTATAGTGCTGTCGATTATTTATCTCTACTTGTTTTTTATATAAATAATTAGTGGTTTTTTTCAAGACTTTCGGTAATAACGTTGTGGAAACTATTATTGCTCCAGTTCCTATAATGTACTTCATTTTAGATTTTTTTTTAATTGGTTTCGAATTTTTCTTTGACATAATATTTCTCACTAAATTTAAGTTTTGAAGTAATTATATCATATAAAACATTAAAATTGCTACAAAATTTCAACATTATTCAACTATCTTTATTTCCAATAACATAAGTAAATTGTTTTGCTGTTTCTGCATCAAAAGTGCGGTAGCTAACGACTCCTAGGCCCTTGACGTTTGATTCAGAGATAAGGATGGAGCCATCTGATTTGACTTGTTCCACAAAGGCAATGTGTCCATAGGTTGGATCTGCACCAGCTTGTCCTGGGCTAAAAGATAGTGCGGAGTGTTCGGTGGGGGTATCCCCGGAAAAGAGGTCTTCACAGATGGTGGTTAGGGTATCTATCCCACCTCGTTCACGGACAGTGTTTAAGGTCCTCAGGTCACCAGACCAGGCTTTAAAGTTGTTTAGTGAGTTGATTTCGACTTTGTATTCCATAAGGGAATTCCTTTCTAGTGTTCATAGTGTTTATTGGTTTTGAGGAGTCTTAAGATAGCCTCCCCACGATCAGTGATTTCACCGCTATTTTGAATCATTTTCATGTATTCTGTTTGCATGATTTTATCTGCTTCAGAAACGAGTGCAAGAGAATTTGCGACTTGATAGGTTAACCAGCGAATGGTCCGTTCGATACTGTAGGGTTGTGGACTGGTTGAGAGTTTTAGGGGTTCGACCCCTCCAAAGAGCCTTTGCCATTTTTCATCGGGCTTATAGGCTCCAAAACGGGTGACACCATCATAGACTTGGATTTCCTTGTTCACGATACCTCTTGCGATTTCTCCGAGGTCTACCCCGTTGATGTATTCCTCTACAACCCCTTGGGCTTTCTGGTCTGAAAAGCGTAGTTCGTAGCGATTCCAGATACCAAAAATCTCCAAGGATTCTTCCAAGGAGATATTTTCCATACGGGCGATTTCGTATCGCTTTTCATAAAAGTTAAAGTAGAGCTGACTTTGGCGGCTCCCAAAGTAAAGGGAAAGACCGTGATTGGCTTCCATGTCCTCGTTATCGGTGAAGGACCCTCCACCAGTGATGTTCCATTTTCGAATGGTATCTAGGACAATTTCTTTGGCATAGAGCTTATCAATGAGCTTTGGGATTTGGACATGTTCCTCCTCGTGCCCATAGCCTTTATAGAGTTCGTCTAGAGCGATATCGAGGCGTTTTACCCTGACATCCTGGTAGGCATAGAGAATAGTTTGAAGAAAGGTTTGCCAAGAAATCCCCTTGTGTTCTAAGAGGAGTTCCATCTCCCGACAGCCCTGACCAGAGAGTTGAAGACACGTTTGGTAGTTATTGGTCGCAGACTTATCAAAGAAATCGAAAATCCAAATGTTTCCTCGTTGCCACAAGTGGGTATAATTCATGAGCCGTGTTTCTTGGTCGGTAAATTCGCTTAAGTGACAAAAAAGAAAGTTCTCACAGAAAGCCTCTAAATCTCGTAGACTTGGGAAGGCTAATCGTAAATAGTCGATGTGAGCCCTGAGATTGTTTTTGTGACACTTCTGATAATAACCGAGTTTTTCTTTGAGTTCTCGGAACTTGTCAATGGTGAGTCCTCTTTCTCCTGATTCATAGGAGCGGTAAGTTCTTACGGGTAAGTCAACGGCTTGTGCAAAGGCTTTTTGGCTGAGGCCTGTTTGTTTTCTGAAGTTTTTGATCTGAAAGGGACTCATTTTAGTCATTCATGGGAACACCTCCTTTTGATTAAGTGACACACTTTTTGGACCAAAGTGACACACTTTCTAAATCTTGAAAACCCAACTTCCACAAGGAATGAGGAGGGGTGGACGTGGCACTTTGGCCAAATGTAACCCCCCTATTAGAAACGGGGGTTGAAGTCTTATCATGGCCTAGGAACTTCGGGCTACGGTCTGCGCCTGACCGCAGGTCAGGCTTGCCCTTGCCCTTGTCCTAGCCCATGATGACCAAGTGTCGCTTCAACGGCTTTTGGATAAGACTTGCGTCCCCCCTCCTCAAAGTGGATAAGAATTTCAAGAAGAAGTTCTTCTTGAAAAGGGGCGACTAGAATGGCAGATTCCGTCCGTTCAAAAACAATGCCTTGTTCTTGTAAGAGGTAGATGATCTTTCGAAGCGTCGCCATTTTAAGGTCCTGTTCCTCCGCAAATTCTTCTAGGTTGACATAGCAATAATTTCCAATAGCTAACAAAGAAGGGAACCACCAGATAAACCAGGTGATTCCCCGAATATGACGATAAAAGGCTCTAACTCTTATCCCACGATAGGTAAAGAGCTTCATAGTGCATCACCTCCTAGTTTTCTTTCTTGTTGTCTAGAGGTTTGTTTTCCTTAAGAGGTGCCTCTCCATTCTTTTTCTTGATTTTAGAAGCAAAGAGCTTGTAAATATCATTGCGGTTTACGTGAGTATGGGTGATCACAATATCTTCTAGTTCAACCTCTTCTCGGTATTTAATCCCTAAGTCTTCAATTTCAGACTGTGCCATATCCGCAATGGTGAAGAAGAGGGTTTCATGTTGGACAGCAGAGTGAATTGCCACAACAATCCCTCGGATTTCTCCTGTGTTGACTTGGACAAATGAGCCGTCGGGGTTGCGTTGGGTGCGGTCTTCTTCAAAGATAATATCAGGCCCTTCAATCCCACGGAAAGATAGCTTTCCAAGCACTTCAGGTACGTTGAGACCATCTGTAATGACACGATAGGTCTTGTCTGCGATCTGCAGTTTTTCTCCGTAGTTTAATCCAATTTTAGCCATGTTTATTTCTCCTTTACTTTCTTATTTTTTAAGGACTAATTTTTCCGCAAAGACATTGAGAGCTGGGGCAACTGAGTTCCCGTTTAGAGCCATGTCTGAGAGAAAGATTGGGTTGACGGCTTCTACGAGAGCATCTTCTGGGAAGACCGTTGTCGAAGCAGGGGTAATAACGTGAAAAGCACCGTGCTTTTCGCTATTAAGAATATGGCGTTGGTATTTACCTTCTTTTCCAAAAATAAAACGAGGGGCATTTCCTAATTTTTCGTAGTAAGCAGGCCCGATAAAATCTGGTTTCATAACAAGTGTTTCTGGAATCATAGGTTTTTCCTTTCTGAATTTAAGTAAAAGAAAAAGAGTTAAGCTAGTTGCTTCACTCTTGAGTGGTAGTGAGTAAACAGTTTACGTTTAAACTGTCGACTATAGAATTGAATATCACCGCTAGGATAACTGTTTCTGCGAGCTTCTTGAACTAAATGATCGAGGTCAAGAAGGGCTTGTGCATAGAGTTTAGCTTGTAGTTTAGGCGAGTAGCTAAACATGCCATAGGTGAATTCATAGTTATCATAGAGGCGTTTACATTGTAATGCGAAAAA
>DBFVHV010000115.1:0-3379 GCA_048524165.1 Streptococcus sp. | reverse complement strand
GTTAGATTTTGGATGTTCTGGTTTTTCTTCGATTGAGATGGCATTCATATCATCATCAAACTCAACCACACCAAAACGTTCTGGGTCTTTAACTTGGTAACCAAAGACTGTAGCACCTTTTTCCTTAGCTTCAGCACGTTGAAGCATTGCAGAAAGACCATTGCCATGGAAAATGTTGTCCCCAAGGACTAGAGCAACACTGTCATCACCGATGAAGTCTTCCCCAATGATAAAGGCTTGAGCCAAGCCATCTGGACTTGGTTGTACAGCGTAAGAAAGGGAAATACCAAACTCTGAACCATCGCCAAGGAGCTCTTCAAAACGTGGAAGGTCCTGTGGTGTTGAGATGATGAGGATTTCCTTGATTCCAGCCAACATAAGTGTTGACAGTGGGTAGTAAATCATTGGTTTATCGTAAATCGGCATCAGTTGTTTGGATGCGGCACGTGTCAGTGGATACAAACGTGTCCCTGAACCGCCAGCAAGAATAATACCTTTCATAGGAAGGCTCCTTTTTTCTCTAATATATTACCTTTATTTTAGCATTTTTCATGCCCCTTGTCACGATAAAGCCTATCCCCTTAAGCTTTCATTAAGAAAATCAAAGCTGTCCATTTTCTTAATCAAATGGAAAAAGGACTTCAATTGAAATCCTTTTCTTACAATATTACTCTTGGGAAGAGTGATTTTCATTCTCTTAGTGTCTTTGTGCACTCATCCAGTCAAAAATACTGTTATAAGTTTGTCCATTGACTCTGGCACGAGAACCACCACCATTGGTTGGATCAGTGGCTACCATACCACTGTACCCGTCCCAATTCTTCGTATTTTCAGGATGCTGAACGCCAATCACCTGATCATGGAAGAAATAAATCCAAGCCCAATGGCCGTCATACTCTGTGCCAGGAAGATCAGTTCCGGTAGCTGTTTCAAAATATGAGAACCACTTATTAGTTGCTCCTGAGCTAATCAGACTCTTGTATAAAGGCAAGACACTATTTTCCGGTTGTACTGTTGCGTCTGCCTTCGTATGAATCAACCACATAGGCTGGTTCTTAAGTTTATCGATCCCAGACTGATCCAGAGTTAAAGGTGCTGAAATAGGTATCAGAGCAGCAAAATAATCTGGGTAGGTTGCTCCCATGGTTAATACCATACCACCTCCATTGGAAACCCCTGCAAGATAGATTCGTCCCTTATCTACTTCAGGGTGATTAGAAAGGTAGCTATCAATGGTATCCTTCAGTTGAGCTGCATTGTCAGAACTCCACGGTGTCTGGCTTTGAACAGCTAACACATTAACCCCACGCGCCTGGTCTCCAGTTGTTAGAAAGTTACCTTGAATATCAGGCTGGGTAAGTGCATAAACGTCATTTGAAAGAAGGGGAATATTCATATCTGTCCCTCTTTCACCAATTCCGTGTAGCCAGACAATCAAAGGTTTTGTACTGTTGCCAGTACCGGTCTGGGCACTATAGGCTGCGTACTGCATATTACCAACCTGTCCTCGCTCGTCGAAAACCTCCGTAGTTGGCATTAAACGATTGTTGATGGCATCCTGCTCGGATGAAACCATCTGCGACTGACTACTACCTTCTGCCACTACTGACAAGTCTTTCATTGATACCATGTAACTTTCCAGCCATTGATTGGTCCAAGTGGAAAGATTAAAATACATAGGTTCAGCATTGCCACCCATGTTATAGCGATTGTAAGACGGTAGGCTCAATTCAAGTGTCACATACTTGCTATTATCATAATAGACCACATGCCCCTGATTATCGGACACATAAGAATTCGTCACCTGACGACTAACTCCTGCTGTTGTAACCTGAGTTGAGCTGTGGACAACCTCGGGCGTGACCTTCTGATTAAATTCAAAAATGACTTTGGTTACAGCCGGCCCAAACTCATAGCTTTCCAAGACAATACTTGTCTTTGTTACAGCCAAATCTTCGGCTGCTACCGACTTTACTGACAGTCCTAAACTGATAACCAGCATGGCTAGTAAGGCTGCCATATAAATGTTAACTTTTTGGAACATAGTCCCCTCCCATTTTTATTAGTATTCACCTACAAGCGATGAACACTTACTATTTTATCATCTTCTAATTAAATAAGAAATAGATGTAAATAATTCTAATAAAAAAGAATCAGCAAACATCACTCGTTAAAGAGAAATAGCTTACTGATTCTTAAATCTTATGTTGAAGGGGTTTACAACTATTGGACTTTCTTCTTAACGTACTGAGTCACTGGATAATCCGTACTGTCCAAGCTACCAGAGCGGTTCATGACCAAATCAACTAGATTTTTTCCAATAAGTGGGCCAGTTGTGAGCCCTGAAGATCCTAAACCAGAAGCAACAAAGACACTCTCAAGCTCTGGAACTTCTCCAAAGAAAGGAGAGAAATCACTCGTGTAGGCTCTCGTTCCCACACGTTCTGAGAAGGACTTAGCCGTACTTAAGTCAGGGAAATAGGTCTTAGCCTCTTCCTCCAGACTTGCAAGTACAGTCTCATCAACTGTCAAATCAAAGCCTTGGTCATTTTCGTGGCTGGCTCCTACCGAAATCTTTCCACCAGCAAAGGGGATGACATCTAGTTCGCCCTCTGGCATCAAAACAGGCAACTTACCAGTATCTAACCCCTCAAAGAAATAGTCACGTAATTGACCTTTTTGGGGGCGAACATCAACTTCAAAACCAAGGGGTTCAAGCGTTTGACCTAGCCAGGCACCACAAGCGAGAATGACCTTATCAAAAGTTTGAGCATTAATCTCGTAAGTGCCATTGTCAAGAGGAGAGAGTGTAACTAGTCCCCCCACCTTTTCAAAACCAGAGGCCTCAATCAAGGTAGCTGTCAACTCTACCCCCTCGACTCTGGCTCCTCCTGAAGCATAGAGGTAACGGTCAAATCCAGTGAATTCAGGAAGAGTACCCGCATTTTTTATAGAGAGTTCACCAATAATTGGTGATTCTTCGAGTCTGGTCTCAGCATGCTGATACAAACCGTCCAATTTACTATCGTCTTTCTTGAGAAGGGCCACACCAGACTGATCATAAAAACTCGTGTCATAACCATCATTTTCAAGATCTGAAGCTAACTCTTGGTAAAAATCAGCTCCCAAACGAGCCATACGATACCAGGCCTTATTTCGGCGTTTAGAAAACCAGGGACTGATAATCCCTGCTGCTGCCTTGGTTGCTTGTCCAAGACCATGGTCGAAAACAGTAACCTCTACATCTTTTTCTTTTGATAAGTAATAGGCAGCCGTTGAACCGACAATACCTGCTCCAACAATTGCAATTTTCATCTCTAACTCCATCTATTTGAAAAAAGCTGAGACCTATACATATAGGCACAGCTCATCATTAATC
>DBFVHV010000114.1:0-1803 GCA_048524165.1 Streptococcus sp. | reverse complement strand
TCTCATTGGTGATTGTAGTCAACTCACTGCCTTGCCTTTATGGATAGTTGGGGTGACTATATTATTTATATGTTCCATAGATTTCAGAACAAAAAGATAATATCAGAAATAACATGGATAGTGTATTACTCTTCCATGATTATCCTAAAATAAGTTTAATAGTTTGTCGGAAGTGTAAACTATGTTAGTCAATTTGTTTTTTATACTAAGAATGAAAAGAAAGGAGAGTTATTATGAAACGTTTAAGATTATCAGGTTTCCAACTTAAATATATAGCCCTAATTACTATGGTATTCGACCACATTCACTATTTTTTTGATTATACAGGGAAAATACCTATTTGGTTTGCTATGATTGGGAGATTAGCGGCCCCCTTGTTCCTTTTTTCTGTAATCGAGGGTTTTATTCATACTCGTAACCGGAAGAAGTACTTTATAAAGATTTATTCTTTAGCGATTTTGATGGGATTGATTCAATTTGGATTCTATCAGTTTTTACATCCTCTAGTTAGACCAGATGGTTTCTTTCCACAAAATATGATGCTGTCATCATTCGCTATTTTGCTCGTTGCTCTTCAAGGGATTGCTTGGATTCAAGACAAAAAATACCTTAAAGGGATACCAACTTTACTTTTTCCAATATTACTCCCATGGTTAATGGTGCCTTTTTATTTGTCAGGTCAAGACAAACCAATCTTTATTTTATTCCTAAATTTACTTAATTTCACAGTGTTGCCAACTCATACATCTATCAGCGATGGTGGAACATGGTTGCTTTTGACCGGTATCGCTATGTATCTTTGCCATAAGAATCTTAAGAAAGAAGTGCTTGCTTTTGTGAGTGTTAGTCTCGTTTGGGTACTAATGGCAATTGTTTTAAGCAGACCTTCTTTTCAGGATTTAATGTTCAAATACATTGAATGGATGGAAATATTTGCAGCTCTTTTAATGCTTTGTTATAACGGTCAAAGAGGGAAAGGATCAAAATATTGGTTCTATGTCTTTTACCCAACCCATATTTATCTACTTTACGCCTTGTCAGTTATCTTCTATAGATGATATGATAAGAGTAACTTTGAACGAAAGGAAAGGTTATGGCTCAAATACTTGTTATTGATGATCAAGAAGATATTGTTCAATTGGTTGTAAAGGCTTTAGAGCTCCAAAACTATAATGTGACAGGGCTTACAAGTGTTTTAGATTTGGATAAGAACTCTTTACCTCGATTTGACCTGATTTTACTGGATATCATGATGCCTGATGTTGACGGTCTACAGTTTTGTCATGAGATTCGAAATCAGGTGGATTGTCCTATCCTCTTTATTACTGCTAAAACGCAAGAGGCAGACATCGTCAAAGGTTTGACTTATGGTGCGGATGATTACATTTGCAAACCATTTGGGATTAAAGAACTCCAAGCGCGTGTTACGGCTCACTTGAGGCGTGAACATCGTGAGCGTCACCATAAGCTTTCACTTGGTGATTTTCAGTTTGACTTGTCTGCTCAAGAGCTTTATATTGAGAATCAGTTGTTAGATTTGACAAAGTCGGAATATGGTATTTGCCAGTTTTTAGCTGAAAATAAGGGCCGAGTCTTTTCAAAAGAACAAATCTACACGCATTTGTATGGCTATGAGGATAAAGGCAGTCCGACAGCAGTGGCTGAACATATCAAGAATATCCGTGCAAAGCTTAAAGAAGTTGGGCAAAATCCTATTGAAACAGTTTGGGGGATTGGTTACAAGTGGCACTAATAAAAAAACGAGAACACTCTCTAAGAACAATCTTGTTATCTTATGTCGTC
>DBFVHV010000113.1:0-4109 GCA_048524165.1 Streptococcus sp. | reverse complement strand
ATGAGTTTGCTGCACTTTTTGTATAACCATCAAAAAGATTTGGATATTCAGTTAGGAATTGCTCACGTTAACCATAAACAACGACAAGAGTCGGAGCATGAAGAAGCGTATTTACGTCATTGGGCAAAGGAACATAAGGTCCCTTTTCACTATAGTGCCTTCTCAGGAAAGTTTTCAGAAAATGCTGCCCGTACCTTTCGCTATGAGTTTTTTAAGCGGGTCATGAAAGATTATGATTACTCTGCTCTTGTAACAGCCCATCATGCAGATGATCAAGCAGAGACGATTTTTATGAGACTGTTGAGAGGAAGTCGTTTAAGACACCTGACAGGAATTTCAGCTATCAGACCATTTGGTACTGGTCAGATTATTCGTCCTTTTTTGCATCTTACGAAAGATCAGCTTCCCGTAACTTTCCATTTTGAAGACAAGAGTAATACTTCATTAGCCTATCTTCGAAATCGCATCAGACTGACCTATCTTCCTACCTTATCTCAGGAAAATCCTAAATTTAAGGAGCACCTTTGTCTTTTAGCCGAGGAGATTGGTCTTTTGAAGCAAGCTTTAGGGGAGTTAACAAAGGATATTACTATCACTGATTTATCTGTTTTTCAGCAACAGTCAGATTCTGTCCAGCTCTTTCTTCTTCAGAACTATTTAGATACCTTTCCTGATTTACAGCTTTCTAAAGGCCAATTTAATCAATTGATAAGTTATCTAAGAAAAAATGGTTCAGGGAAGATACCCCTAAAAAATGGTTACGAACTAGTAAAAACACAGACTTCTTTCCTTATAAGGAAAGAAGAGGCTATCTCTTTATCCCCTCCTTGTCTCTTAGAATTTGGAAAATCTGTTGAGTTTGAGGATTATACCTTGAGTTTTTCAGAATTCAATGACGTTTCTAACTCAGATACTATTAGTATTTGGTCAGATTCCCCAATAGTGATTCGTCATAGAAAAGAAGGCGATAAGATTGACCTTGGTAGTCACCATAAAAAGTTAAGACGACTATTTATAGACAATAAGATTTTAGAGAAGGATCGTCAAAAAGCCATTATAGGAGAACAAGATGATCAGATTATTTTTCTTTATGTTGCTGGGCGTCTCTATTTGAAAAAAAGACCTGAAAATGCTATACTTTATGGCACTGTTGTCATTTATAAGAAATTCTAATCAAATACCATGTTAAAATAACGATGATTGAAGTAAAAGTGGTATAATAAGACAATATCGACTTCGAGAAAGGGAAACCAAATGTTAGAAAAAGACATTAAAAAAATCCTCTTTTCCCAAGAGGATATCGTAACTAAAACTAAAGAACTAGGTCAACAACTGACAAAGGATTATGCAGGAAAAAATCCCCTTTTAGTATGTGTGTTGAAAGGTGCTGTTCCATTTATGGCAGAACTTATCAAACATATTGATACACATATTGAGATGGACTTTATGGTTGTTTCAAGCTATGGTGGCGGGACTGTCAGCAGTGGTGAAGTAAAGATTCTTAAGGATGTAGATACTAATGTCGAAGGGAGAGACATTATCTTTATTGAAGATATCATCGATACGGGTCGTACGCTCCTTTATCTTCGAGACATGTTCAAATACCGCAAAGCAAGCTCAGTAAAAATTGCAACTCTTTTTGATAAGCCAGAGGGTCGCGTCGTGGATATTGAGGCTGATTATGTATGTTATGATGTCCCTAACGAATTTATTGTTGGTTTCGGACTAGACTATGACGAAAAATACCGTAACCTTCCTTACGTTGGTGTCCTAAAAGAAGAAATTTATAATAAGTAAAGGGCTAATTAACTTATGAATAATAAAAATAATAATGGCTTCTTACGGAATGCTTTCCTTTACATCGTAATGATTATTGCGGTTGTAACGGCAGTACAGTATTTCGCTGGAGGAAGTCAAAGTCCAAGTCAACAATTATCTTATACCCAGTTGGTTAAGAAAATTGAAGATGGTAAGGTAAAATCAATTACCTATCAACCTAATGGTAGTATCATTGAAGTTAAAGGAAACTACAAAAAGGCTGAGAAGGTTGATAATGACCTAAGTTTGCCATTTTTAGGTGGAGCATCATCAGAGACACAAAGTTTTACATCAACTGTGCTTCAGAATGAAACGACAATGCAGGCATTACAGTCAGCTTCAGAAAAAGCTAATGTTAATGTCAAAATGATACGTGAAAGTTCAAGTGGTACTTGGATTTCGTATCTCTTTAGTTATCTTCCTTTGATTGGTATTGCTATTTTCTTCATTTTTATGATGAATCAAGGTGGTAACCGCGGTGCCATGAACTTTGGCCGTAATCGTGCTAAAACCCAGTCAAAAGAAAATATTAAAGTTCGCTTCACAGATGTAGCCGGTGCAGAAGAAGAAAAAGAAGAACTTGTAGAAGTAGTAGATTTCCTCAAAAATCCACGTAAATATAAAGCTCTGGGTGCACGTATTCCTAAAGGGGTCCTCCTCGAAGGCCCTCCAGGAACAGGTAAAACCCTCCTTGCTAAAGCTGTGGCCGGTGAAGCTGATGTACCATTCTTTAGCATCTCTGGTTCTGATTTTGTAGAAATGTTTGTCGGTGTCGGAGCTAGCCGTGTCCGAAGTCTGTTTGAAGATGCTAAAAAGGCAGAGCGTGCTATTATCTTTATTGATGAAATTGATGCTGTTGGTCGTCGTCGCGGTACCGGAATGGGAGGTGGCAATGATGAGCGTGAACAAACCCTTAACCAATTGTTGATAGAGATGGATGGGTTTGATGGTAACGAGAATATTATTGTCATTGCTGCAACCAACCGTAGTGACGTTCTTGATCCAGCTCTTCTACGTCCGGGACGTTTTGACCGTAAAGTTCTTGTTGGACGCCCAGATGTAAAAGGTCGTGAAGCCATCTTGAAAGTACATGCTAAGAATAAACCATTGGCTGAAGATGTTAACCTTAAGGTTGTTGCTCAGCAAACTCCAGGTTTTGTTGGAGCTGACTTAGAGAATGTCTTGAATGAGGCTGCTTTAGTTGCGGCACGACGTAGTAAGACTAAGATTGATGCTAGTGACATTGATGAAGCAGAAGATCGTGTTATTGCTGGACCATCTAAGAAAGATCGCCAAGTTTCGGAACATGAACGTAAAGTTGTTGCCTACCATGAGGCTGGTCACACGATTGTTGGATTAACACTTTCTAGTGCTCGTGATGTTCACAAGGTTACGATTGTTCCACGAGGTCGTGCGGGCGGCTATATGATTTCTTTACCAAAAGAAGATCAAATGTTGTCATCTAAAGACGAACTAAAAGAACAATTAGCAGGCTTGATGGGAGGACGTGTTGCAGAAGAAATTATTTTTAATCTTCAAACTTCTGGTGCTTCCAACGACTTTGAGCAGGCAACACAGTTAGCACGTGCAATGGTTACTGAATATGGTATGAGTGAAAAACTTGGACCAGTCCAATATGAGGGTAACCACGCGATGAACCCAGGCCAATTTACGCCAGACAAGTCTTACTCAGCTCATACAGCTCAACTCATCGACGAAGAAATTCGATCACTTTTAGTTGAGGCACACGACAGAGCAGCTGAAATTATCAATGCAAACCGAGACACACATGCTCTTATTGCAGAAGCTTTGCTTAAGTATGAAACACTTGATGCTGCACAAATCAAATCAATTTATGAAACTGGTAAGATGCCAGTAGATTCTCTTGATGATTCAGAAGAAGATAACCATGCTTTATCTTTTGATGAAGTTAAAGAGAGACTTGAAAACAAAAATAAAGATGAAGAAGAGTAGAATTATTCTACTCTTTTTCTACTTTTAATAAAAAACTTGCTAATAACAAAAATTATAAAAAAAGAAAATTAAAATAACGCTAAGTTATTGACAAGGCTGATAAGAGATGATATTATAAATAAGCTGTTTCGGAAGGGATGGCCAGTACCGAGAAGTGAAAAAAACTTCAAAAATGGTGTTGACAAGCTATTCTAGATGTGCTAGAATATAGGAGTTGTCTTAAGAGAGACAAAGACCTTTGAGAACTGAATAAGAAACCAAGTGCAGGGTTATGATAGAAGAATTATAACCTGTCAATTTACAAGAATAAATCGTCA
>DBFVHV010000112.1:0-2934 GCA_048524165.1 Streptococcus sp. | reverse complement strand
ACGAATGTCCTTATAATGAGCGATTTGTGCAGCAATGCCATCTTTTTCTTCCTGAGTCAGGCTCGTCAAATCCAATTCGTACCCTAAATTACCCATCATAGCGACATCTCCACGCGTTTCCAGAGGTGTCGTGCGTCCCATTTGGTGATTAGGGACAGCTGACACATGAGCTCCCATAGAAATGGTTGGATAAAGATAGCTTGAACCATATTGAATTGGTAAACGTGCAATGGCGTCAGTATTATCACTTGCCCAAACTTGTGGGAAGTAACGCATCATTCCGAGGTCGTTTCGACCCCCTCCGCCTGAACATGATTCAAAGAGAATATTGTCATGCTTGCTTGTCAGGAAATCCACCAAATCATATAGTCCCAACATGTATTGATGACTCTGCATCTGGCTTTCAAGATAGTTCGCACCATTACCGATGTTAGTCATGTTACGGTTATAATCCCATTTAACATAATCAATAGCATTATCAGTCAGAATCTTATCCAAGACATCTTTCAAATAAGTTACCACATCTGGATTAGCCAAGTTAAGCATGAGTTGGTTACGTGAGTAAGTATGACCATAATTAGGTACCTGAATGGCCCAGTCTGGACGTTTACGATAAAGATCACTATCCACTGAAATCATTTCAGGTTCAAACCAAAGACCAAACTTAAGCCCCTTGGCATGAACTTTTTCAATCAAGTCTTGAAGCGGTCCACCAAGTTTCTCTTCATTGACAAACCAATCTCCTAGAGCACGGTTGTCGTCGAAACGATTTCCAAACCAACCATCATCCAAGACAAAGAGTTCTACACCGACATGTTTAGCATCTTCGGCTAACTCAAGCAGTTTTTCTTTTTCAAAATCAAAGTAGGTTGCCTCCCAGTTATTAAGAAGAACAGGACGTTCCTCATGGGCAAACTGCTTAGGTATGATGTAATCTGTAACAAAGGCCTGACTTTCTTGACTAACTCCAGTCAAACCTTGGTGGGAGTAGGTAATGAGGGCAACTGGTGTTTCAAAACTTTCATTTGAAGCAAGTTCCCAGGCAAAGTTCTCATCCTCAATTCCGATAGCTACACGCACCTCATTGATTTGACTCTTTTGGACAAAAGTTTGGAAGTTACCGCTATACATGAGTTGGAAGGCCAAGGCCTCGCCTGCCTCCTCACTAGCTTCATGATCGCAAAGAATCAGAGCTGGTGTCTGAGCATGACCTGAGGCACCACGGTTAGAAGCGACTTTAAAGATACCTTGCTCAACTCTTTGACGACGAACCGTTTTCTCACGAGCGTAAGCTCCTTGCAGAGTGACCACATCATAGTCACGAGCAGGTACATCAGCCATAGCGCTGAGTGCTCGGTGGATGACCACAGCTTGATTAGAGTGGTTGATGACTTCACTATAAGTTACGATTGTGTTGTTGTCTTCAACTACTGTGTAGTAGAGTTTTAACTCCAAATCAGCAACTTTATCGACTAAGGTGAAAATCAGTGTTTCTGCATTTTCCAAAGAATGGGGATATGGAAGTTTGCTTTCTAGTGAAATCCCTCTGACCACTTCTGCTTTTAAAAATTCAAAGCGTGTCACATCTGAGATACCATGCTGGATTTTCAAAGACGGTTGACGAAAATCCCCCAAGCCATGTAGCCCTAAAATCTGACGTTGTGTATCATAACTATACGTTCTAACGTCTGGATTGAGCTGACCCGAGAATGCGTGATCACGTTCATGGACTGCATTTGATCCATGGTAGCGATTTACCTTTCGACCTAAGTGTCTTAGCAAAAGATCCCCGTCATGTTCTTCAATAATGAGCGACAAATCTTTGCTGGTGATGTAATAATAATTTTTGTTAACAACAATGCTCATAGTGTTCTCCTTATTTACAGGTTTAATTATAAACAATGTATGCGCTTTCTAAAATGGAATTTTGTCGCTGGAATATGGTAAAATGTTAGGTAAGGAGGATAAACAATGCTTATTTTTTCAGAACTTGAAACAGGGACCTTAGATTTACGGCTTGATTTTTACGGCTATGAGGATTGTTTACCAGATCAGTTCTTTGGTCCTGCCATTCGAGAGAACTACGTACTTCACTATATCACAGAAGGTAAAGGCTACCTTGAATATAAGGACCAAAAAATCCCCCTCCAAAAGGGAGATTTCTTCCTTCTCATACCAGGTGAAGTCACTTATTATTTTGCGGATGCTCAAACTCCTTGGTCTTACTATTGGCTAGGTATAAGTGGCATCAAAGCCCAGGAATATTTTAACCTTTCAAGCATCCATGACACGGCTTATCTAAGGTCCCCCCATACAGAAGCATTAGGTACCTTCATCGGGACTATTGTCAAAGATGCTGAAAGGCTAGATGAAAGTAAGGCATCACAACTTCACGTTATTAGCCAACTCTTTGAGCTCATGCATCAGCTGAATGCACTCTCACCTAAGCTTGATCAAGAAACCATCTCACCCAGTCAAAAACTCTATCGTGAAGCCAAACATCTAATCGATATTGGTTACAACTCTCAAGACATTAGTATCCAATATATAGCTGATAAACTTGGTGTGCACCGCTCCTACTTATCCTCCATCTTCAAAGATTTTCACAAGATTTCCCCAAAAGAATACCTACTCGAGGTACGTATGAAACGTGCTAAGGAACTCTTGAAAACCACCAATCAACCTATAAAAATTATCGCCTATTCAGTGGGTTACCTAGACCCTTTGCATTTTTCAAAAGCCTTTCGACAGTATTATGACTGCTCACCAAGTCAATATCGGATCTTGAAACAATAACTATTATCTCGATATTTCTACATGAGTATTCTGTAATAACTAACATATAAAGATTTAAAATTGTAATAAAACCTATTCTCCTAAAAAAAACACTATTCTGATCTAAAAATAAATACAAATAGACCTTTAAAATAGAAA
>DBFVHV010000111.1:0-3288 GCA_048524165.1 Streptococcus sp. | reverse complement strand
TGGTGACCATTAGTAACGAGGATAACGCTTATGTGATAAGTAAGATGCAAGACTATGTGGATAACCATGAGGATTTGTCTATCTACAAGTTGCTCTTTGCAGGACTTGAGATGATTTCAAATGCCTATTATCACGTTATTGAACGCTTGGATCAGCAAAAAGATGAGGTTAGTCGACGCCTAAGGCAGACCACGACAAGTCAGAATCTTTATGACCTTTCAGATTTGGAAACAGGTATGGTCTATTTGGTGGCTGCAGCTACACAAAACCGTCTCCTTTTGGAACACATTAAGGGGCATGCCATTTATCGTCGTCTCAATGAGGTCGAAAAAGAGCAGTTTGATGATGCCATGATTGAAGCCAGGCAGTTGGTTGCCATGACGGATCTTATTTCTAAAGTCTTACAGCAACTATCAGGTTCTTATAATAATATCCTAAACAACAATCTGAACAACAACTTGAGTAATTTGACTATTATCGAGGTACTCTTGGGAGTTCTTGCTGTCATTACCGGATTCTTTGGGATGAATGTTCCTTTACCTTTTATGACTGTCAGTCCAGCCTGGATTTTCATCATTTTGGGTAGTGTGATTCTTTGTTTGGTCTTGGCCCGCTATCTGCGTTGGTTGGTTCATAAATAATTATCAGTGAGTGAAACCGTCTTCTTAAATTGGCGGCGGTTTTAAAACATTATTTTCTGTCTTTTTATCCTTAAATGTGATAGACTAGATGAGTTGTTAAATTAACGACTGTAAAATACAAGCAGGTACTTTATCTGCTCACCCAAGTCTCATAAGGTAGCTTCGCACTACCTTCAATAGAAAGAAGAATACTTTGAAATTTACAGATTTAAACCTATCAGAAGACATCCAATCAGCTGTTGTAGCTGCCGGTTTTGAACAACCATCACCTATCCAAGAGTTGACGATTCCACTCGCTCTTGAAGGTAAGGATGTTATCGGTCAGGCCCAAACTGGTACTGGTAAAACAGCTGCCTTTGGTTTGCCTACCTTAGATAAAATTCGTACAGAAGAAAATACAATCCAAGCCCTTGTTATTGCCCCAACACGTGAGTTGGCAGTGCAATCTCAAGAAGAGCTTTTCCGTTTTGGCCGTGATAAGGGCGTTAAGGTTCGCTCAGTCTACGGTGGTTCTAGCATTGAGAAACAAATCAAGGCCCTCCGTTCAGGTGCCCACATTGTAGTAGGGACACCAGGTCGTCTCCTTGACCTTATCAAACGTAAGGCTCTTAAACTCAATAATATCGAGACTTTGATTTTGGATGAAGCTGATGAAATGCTTAACATGGGCTTCCTTGAAGACATTGAAGCTATCATTAGCCGAGTACCAGAAGAACGTCAAACCCTTCTCTTCTCAGCAACTATGCCTGATGCTATTAAACGTATTGGCGTTCAGTTCATGAAAGATCCTGAGCATGTGAAAATCAAGGCTAAAGAATTGACCAATGTTAACGTTGACCAATACTTTATCCGAGTGAAGGAACAAGAGAAGTTCGATACCATGACTCGTCTTATGGATGTTGACCAACCTGAATTGTCAATCGTCTTTGGACGTACCAAACGTCGTGTGGACGAGTTGACACGTGGTTTGAAACTTCGTGGTTTCCGTGCAGAAGGTATCCACGGTGACCTTGACCAAAACAAACGTCTTCGTGTTATCCGTGACTTCAAGAACGACCAAATCGATATCTTGGTTGCCACAGACGTTGCGGCGCGTGGTCTTGACATTTCAGGTGTCACTCACGTCTACAACTATGATATTCCACAAGATCCAGAAAGCTACGTTCACCGTATTGGACGTACAGGCCGTGCAGGTCAATCAGGTCAATCTATTACTTTCGTTGCTCCAAACGAAATGGGTTACTTGGGAATCATCGAAAACTTGACTAAGAAACGCATGAAAGGTCTTAAGCCACCAACAGCTCAAGAAGCCTTCCAGGCTAAGAAGAAAGTTGCCCTTAAGAAAATCGAACGTGACTTCGCGGATGAAGCTATCCGTTCTAACTTTGACAAGTTCAAGGGCGATGCGGTTAAATTGGCTCAAGAATTCACACCTGAAGAATTGGCGCTTTACATCTTGAGCTTGACCGTTCAAGATCCAGAGACAATGCCAGAAGTGGAAATTGCGCGTGAAAAACCATTGCCATTTAAACCATCAGGTGGTGGCTTTGGTGGTAAAGGTGGCAAAGGTGGCCGTGGTAACCGTGGTCGCGATAACAACCGTCGTGGTGGATACCGTGGTGACCGCAACCGTGATGATCGAGACGGTGGCCGTCGTGACTTCAAACGCAAGTCTAAGAAGAACAGTCGTGACTTCGAAAATCGTGGCAACAAACGCCCACACCGTACCTCAAGCGAAAAGAAAAACGGCTTTGTTATCCGTAACAAAGGTGATAAGTAAGAATTAAAATGCTCTATGAAAATAGAGCGTTTTTTGTTATACTTGCATGTAATGAAATTCTGAGAGAATATTCATTTTAAATTAGGAAAAATTATAAATATGAGGTATAGGATGTATTTTCGGATGATTGAAAAATTTTTTAGGTGGATTAGGTATCCACAATATATAATGTTTTTACTTGAGGGATGTTTCTTACTTTTATCTTTTTCTATAGATAATAATTTATTTTATACTAAAATTAGTACACTTAGATACTTTTTTCTTACATTTTTTATTAGCGCATTTAAATTATCTCAACTAGCATTATTTATTACAATCTTTGGTTTTAGAATTGGTGTGGATTATGGCGGGTTAAAACATCAATTTAATTCAGATAAATTAGTAAATATAGCTAACAAAGTATTAATCATCACTCTTTTGATAACATATTTCGAAGTGCTTGCTTCCATATTAGAGACTATGATTAACAATAAGAGCCTAACATTGAATTATTCAATATTAGGAAATATTTTTGATAAGAGTCAATTTCTCTCAATGTTGCCTATGATTTTCATATTCTTCTTTGCTTTGGAGCTGCCTTTATTTATGTTTAAAGTCTCACCATTTGTATTATATACTTTTATAGCTCTTCCAGTTTTATTATTATCCTCAATAGGAGTTCAGAAGGGAATTATCACATGGGCATTTCTTGCCTTTCTACTTATTACTATTGGTATCAATTTTTATGATAAGGTTTTAGTGAATTATAAGGGAGTTGAAATTGACGATTATAGAATTTTAGAAAAAAAGATTAAATATTTATTTACTGTTGCATGCATCTATTTTGGCCTTTTATCATCTGAATTGATAATAGGATTTAAATGTTAT
>DBFVHV010000110.1:0-12275 GCA_048524165.1 Streptococcus sp. | reverse complement strand
ACTAGAAGACGGTTTTCTTTAGGGAAACCTTAGAAAAGTTGAGGTAAAGACATGATAAACATAATCATTTTAGTTGTCTTTGCACTCATTGGTTTAGTCGTTGGATATTTAGCAATTTCTATCAAACTTAGCAAAGCTAAGGAACAAGCAGAAACTACCTTGCTAAAGGCAGAACAAGACGCTGTGAACCTTCGTAGTCAGGCAGAACATGATGCAGACCACCTGCGTGTAACTGCTGAACGCGAAAGTAGGGCTCAACGTAAAGAGTTCTTGTTAGAGGCAAAAGAGGAAGCTAGGAAATATCGAGAAGATATTGAAAAAGAATTCAAATCTGAACGTCAAGAGCTTAAACAAATGGAGAATCGTTTAACAGAACGTGCAACCAGCCTTGATCGTAAGGATGAAAATCTATCAAGTAAAGAACTCGCCCTCGAGAAAAAAGAGCAGAGTCTTGCTGACAAATCTAAACATCTTAATGAGCGTGAAGAGAATGTGACTCAGTTGGAGGCTGAGAAGCAAGCTGAACTTGAACGTATTGGTCAAATGACCATTGCAGAGGCGCGTGAGGTAATCTTAACAGAGACAGAGAATAATCTTACTCATGAGATTGCAACACGTATCAAAGATGCAGAAGCACAGGTCAAAGATACTGTTGATAAGAAGGCCAAAAACTTGTTGGCGCAAGCTATGCAACGTTTGTCTGGGGATTATGTTACTGAACAAACCGTAACCACTGTTCACCTCCCAGATGATAATATGAAAGGTCGTATTATTGGGCGTGAGGGGCGTAACATTCGTACACTTGAAAGCTTAACAGGTATCGATGTTATTATTGATGATACTCCAGAAGTGGTTGTTCTTTCTGGTTTTGATCCAGTCCGTCGTGAGATTGCTCGTATGACTCTCGAAGCCTTGATTAAGGATGGACGTATCCACCCAGCTCGTATTGAGGAGTTGGTTGAGAAGAGTCGTCAGGAAATGGATAACCGTATCCGCGAATATGGTGAAGAGGCGGCTTACGAAATTGGGGCTATGAATCTCCACCCTGATCTAATCAAGATTATGGGACGATTGCAATTCCGTACTTCATATGGTCAAAACGTACTTCGTCACTCAGTTGAAGTTGGTAAACTAGCAGGTATTATGGCCGGTGAATTGGGTGAAAATGTGGCTCTCGCTCGTCGTGCTGGTTTCCTTCACGATATTGGGAAAGCTATTGACAAAGAAGTCGAAGGTAGTCACGTTGAGATTGGTACTGAGTTTGCTCGTAAGTACAAAGAGCATCCAGTCGTGGTTAATGCCATTGCCAGTCACCATGGAGATGTGGAACCTGATAGTGTGATTGCAGTTATTGTAGCTGCAGCAGATGCTTTGAGTTCGGCTCGCCCAGGGGCTCGTAATGAATCTGTTGAGAATTATGTTAAACGCCTTCGTGATCTGGAAGAGATTGCATCAAGCTTTGACGGTGTTCAAACAAGCTTCGCCCTTCAAGCTGGTCGTGAAATTCGTATTATGGTTCATCCAAATAAAATCTCAGATGATGAAGTTACGATCTTGTCTCACAAGATACGTGAACAAATTGAGAAAAACTTGGATTACCCAGGAAATATCAAGGTTACAGTCATTCGAGAATTCCGTGCGGTTGACTATGCCAAATAAGATGAGAAAGCCGAAAGGCTTTTTTATTTTGCAGTAAAACTAAAAAGATTACCGTGTTAAAAATGTATGAACTTTCTTATCAACTTGCTTCATTTTGATAGCTTAGCGTTTTATAATGAAATATTTTGAATTTTTTTGACGGTTTTTATTGACAGCTATTAAAAATTTAGTATAATAGATTTTGTAAACGATTACAAAAAGGAGAGATTATGCTAAAGTCTGAACGTAAGCAGATTATCTTGTCTCAGTTGAAACAAGATGGTTTTGTCACTTTGGAAAACCTGACAGTTTTATTAAGTGATACGTCTGAGTCGACAATTCGTCGTGACTTGGATGAGTTAGCGGCAGATGGCCAACTTAAACGTGTTCATGGTGGTGCTGAAAGTATTCATGGTCTAAAGGAAGAAATTGCCAATAGCCAAAAAGCTATCAGAAATGTTCAAGAAAAGGCTCAATTAGCTGGCTATGCTGCCGATTTGATTAAGGAAGGTGATGTCGTTTTTCTTGAGGCTAGTACAACGAATGAACTTTTGATTCCACATTTGAGCAATCGTCAGGTGACGGTTGTGACTAATTCTATCCATCATGCTGTTAAGCTAGTAGATCTCGGTATTAGTACTAGGATTATTGGTGGTAAGGTTAAACATTCAACAGATGCCTCTATTGGAAGTACAGCTCTGGAACAAATCAGACAACTGAATTTTGATTGTGCTTTCATTGGTGCTAATGGAGTTGATGCCAATTATTTCACAACGCCAGATATGGAAGAGGCGGTCATTAAACGAACAGTGATAGCTAATGCGCAAAAAGCCTATGTTCTAGCTGATGCCTCTAAACTTGGTCAGGTTACCTATGCTAAGGTAGCCGAGGTTGAGAAAGTAACCATAATCACAAATGCTTCGGAAGAAGGGCTCCTTAAATAATTAAAAGAGAAAACGAGGGTTATTGAAGTATGATTTATACTGTGACGCTAAACCCATCAATCGACTTCATTGTTCGTATCGACAAGGTAGAGATTGGTGAAGTTAACCGTATAGAGAGTGATGATAAATTCGCTGGCGGTAAGGGTATTAATGTCAGTCGTATTCTACAACGTTTAGGAATTGACAATACTGCTACGGGCTTCATCGGTGGTTTTACAGGACGTTTTGTTACAGACAGTTTGGATGCTGAAGGTATTAAAACTACTTAGAATGGTGAAGCTGTAATGGTATTAGGAAAAGTAAGTGATTTTTTAATCAAGCATCAAAGATTGTTAACGTACTTAAGTATTTTTGCTGCGTTAATGTTATTAATGCGCTTAGTGTATGATGATGTTTTGATTGACCATGATAATCCCATCGTTTTAGCAATCTTTATAGGAATACTAGTTCTTTGGACCCTAGCATCTTACCTTAATCGAAGACAGCATATGCTATCCCACTTTATCTTACAGAGTTCGAAACTTATTAACGTCTATGCTGTAGACTTAGATTATCGTTTTATTGCGGTTAATAAGAATGATATTCGGCTCATGGAAGAAATCTTTTATTTCACTCCCAAAATTGGTGACTTTCCAATGAATTATCTTAATAGTGAAGATGCTGCGCGTTTAAAAGCAAATGTTGATCGTGCGAAAAAGGGTGAAACATTTATATTTATGGATACTATTAAGACAGGCGACAAAACGCTTTACTGGCAAAATATGTATTCTCCCATTTATAACAATCGCCAAAAAGTGATTGGTGTTTCTTGTTTTGTTCTTGATGTTACAGAGCAGAGACTTCATGAACTTGAAATACAGAGGATGGCATACGAAGATGTTTTAACACGGGTTCATAATCGACGATATATTGAGCTTGCTTTTGAGGAATGTCTGACACGTAAAGAAGAACAAATTACGGTTATTATATCTGATTTGGATAAATTCAAGGAAGCAAATGATACCTTTGGACATGCTACGGGAGATAAGATTCTAATTAAATTTGGTGATATTTTAACGAAGATAATGCCTGAAAGTGCTGTAATAGCAAGGTTAGGCGGAGATGAATTTGCGGTTTTACTCCCTGGAGTTTCTGAAAATCAAGCTGAATTTTTAATAAAACTTGTTCAAGCAGAAATGACTCTCAAAGATATGGGGATTACAGCATCTTTAGGTGCTTATACGGACTCTTATCAATCACATAAAAACTTCGTTGATTTTTTTGCAATAGCTGATAAGAAAATGTACGAAAATAAAAGTCAAAAAGGAGAACGTCGATGATGTTTCAAGATGTTGTTATTGTCATTCCTGCCTATGAACCTGATGACCGTTTGTTGGAACTTTTGAAAAATATTCGGGATAAGGAAAATCAAATGTTTGACATTATTCTAGTCGATGACGGCAGTGGAGCTGATTTTGCACCGTTATTTGCAATAGCGCAGAGTAACTATGCTTGTCATTTGCAAAGACACGCTGATAATAAAGGAAAAGGTCGTGCTTTAAAAACGGCTATTTCATATATTTTGGACAATTTTCCTAATGCCAAAGGAATTGTGACGATTGATTCTGATGGTCAACATACCTACGAAGACATGATGAAATGTTTGGATGAATTTTTGCAACATCCTGATAGTTTGGTGCTGGGTGTTAGAACATTTGAAAAATCTGTTCCTTTACGTAGTAAATTTGGAAATTTATTGACAAGAGACGTCTTGGGGGCTATGACAGGTATGAACGTTTCTGATACGCAAACGGGGCTTCGTGTGATTCCTATGTCATGGTTGCCAAAACTCTTAACCGTAGAGGGTGAACGGTATGAATTTGAGATGAATATGTTACTTGAGGCAAAAGAGGACAATATTCAGATTTGTGAAGTTGGCATTGCAACGATTTATTTGGATGAAAATCAGTCGTCGCATTTTGATGCGATTCGTGACTCGATTAGAATTTACAAGGTTTTCTTCAAGTACATTTTTTCAGCATTGTTTTCCTTCTTGGTTGATATTGTTGCTTTTACGATTTTAATTTCTTTGTTTAATGGATTGAGTTTTAGTGCGGTGACGTTAGCTTCGATTTTAGCGCGTGCGATATCATCTGTTGTTAATTTCACCTTGAATCATAAGGTGGTCTTTAAACGAGGTCAATCAAATAGTGCGATAAAATACTTCACTTTGGTGGTAGTACAGATTGTTTTGTCAAGTTTATTGGTAACAGTTCTAGGAAATGCCTTGACGACGCTGCCAATTTCATTGGTGAAGATTTTAGTTGACGGTACACTTTTCTTTGTCAGTTATTTTGTGCAAAAACATTTGATTTTTAGTGGAGGCGAGAATGACGGCTAGTAAGAGGATACTCTATTTCGTTGCATTTGTAACGACTACCTTTTATTTAACTTGGCGTTTGGTGGCGACTATTCCGTGGCATGATTCATGGTTTGCGCTGATCTTTGGGATTTTATTGTGGGGAAGTGAGGTAGTTTCAGCCATTACAGGCTACATTCTCATTTGGAATAAGCAAAAGGACTTTGAGCTTGAAAAGCCTGAGATTGCTAAGGAGCGTTACCCAGATGTGGATGTTTTGATTGCAACGCACAATGAGGATCCAGAGTTGCTTTATAAGACGATTAATGCCTGTACTTTTATGGAATATCCTGATAAGTCTAAGGTGCATATCTACGTCTGTGATGATACCAATCGTCTAGAAGTTGCCAAATTGGCTGATGAGCTTGGTGTTGGTTATTTTGGTTTGGCGGATAATAAAGATGCCAAATCAGGAAACTACAATAATGCTTTACGTCAGACGTCATCACCTTTGGTGGCGACATTTGATGCGGATATGATTCCTTATCGTGAATTCCTGTTGGAAACTGTGCCTTATTTTGTTGAACAAGTTGAGGCTTATGAAAATGGTGACGATTATGATAAGTCAAAAGTTGGTTTGATTCAAACGCCACAAAGTTTTTACAATGCTGATATTTTCCAATTTAACTTGTTTTCAGAATCAACCTTACCAAACGAACAAGATTTCTTTTCCAAAGAAATTAATGTTTGCAATAATTCGCACGGTGCAGCGGTTTATACGGGGTCTAATACGGTTATTTTCCGCAAGGCGATTGAAGATGTTGGTGGTTTTCCGACAGATACCATTACGGAGGATTTCGAGCTAGGTGTTCGGATGAATGCGGCTGGTTATGTAAATTATTCGACGAAAAGTCCAATGGCTAGCGGGTTAACGCCAACAGATTTGAAGAGTGTCATCAAACAGCGCACGCGCTGGGGACGTGGCGTTATTCGCAGTAGCTACAATATGAATATCTTCTTTAATCCCAAATTGACAAAGGGGCAAAGAATTGTTTATATTAATGGCTATCTTTATTGGTGGTCTTTCTTTAGACGGTTATTGTATATCTTGGCACCGATTTTATATACGGTTTTCCATGTGCGTTTGGTGGTGTCAAATATCTGGCTACTGTTCCTATTCTGGTTGCCAAGTTACGCATTGACACACTTGTCAATGCGAGAAGTCTCAAAACAATACCGAACACAGGTTTGGGGAGAAATTGTGGAAACGATTTTTGCTCCGTATTTGTTTATTCCCATGATGTTGGAGTCCTTTGGCATTAGCAATAAAAAATTTAAGGTGACACGTAAGGGAAATGATACATCGTGGACGTTGTACCTTTATGCGCTTCCTTATCTTGTTTTATGGGGATTAGCCGTTTATGGTTTGGTGACTTTTAACTATGGAAAATTTAGTTCAGAGCTTTTTTATTGAAGTATTATCATTTTTTTGTTGTTTTATCATATCATCAATTTGACCTTTGCGATTTTCTGTGCGCTTGGTCGTCCGATTTATCGCTCAAGTGAGCGTTTTACTGTTGATGAAGCTATGGTTATTGAGGTTGATGATGATTCTTACCAAGTGAGAGTCTGTGATATTTCAGAAACGGGGATTTCATTCTATACGGATTTACCATTGTATTTGCCGAAAGAAAAAGAACTGACGCTTAATTTGCAATCACGTGATTACCATGCGAGGGTAAAAGGTCATGTTGTTCGTGTTTTTGCGATTGATAATGGTTGGCGCTACGGCGTTCAATTTTCAGAAATTCCTGAAGCTGATAAGCGCGAATTTTATCAGTACATTTATGACCGCATTAATCACAATCTTCCGAAGGAAAAAGACCCTTGGATGACAACATGGGATGATTTATTTGAGAACTTTAGTCAACGTTTCCAAAATAATGAACGTCCTGTTTCAGCCTATGACCAAGTAGCTTTTCCGAAAGTTCGTGTCAATGAAGAGGTTCAGGTTGCTGGAAAAAAATGCCAGCTTAGAAAGACAGATTATTATTACATGACATTTTCTGGAAAATTGACAAATCCTAAAAAAGAACCGAATGTCGCATTTACCTACAAAGATTTGCCAATTCAGTTGACTTTTGTGTCCTATGATACTGATAGAGACGAATCGCTTTATCGAGTTACCAATTTAGCGGATTTGGATAGCTTACCTGCTTTTAAAGCCTTAGCAAATGAATGGAGAGGGAGAGTATGATTAGTATTGCTAGATTACTGTTGTTCTTTGTGATTACCATGGGGTACAATGCCTTTTTCCGTAATACTGTGAAGATGAATCGCCGTCTGACATGGGTGTTTACATTTTCAGTCATTACATTGGTATTGTACCTTGGTAGTTTGTTAGGCTTTATGTTGCAGACCGTGTATGCCATTTCTGTTTTGGGCTGTCTTTTGAGTCTTTATTATCTTTGGGCGGTATGGAAAAAGAAATATCGCTTTAGGAGACTTGATTATATTGCGCTTGGAATGATGGCTTATTTGCTTTTGTTTGGAATAACGCTCTGGCATTCACCGCTTTTACATTATGATAATTTTACGCATTGGGCAACGATTGTAAAATTTTTCCATATCAATAATGCTTTGCCAACACAGCAGGATACGATTATTAGTTATTATACCTATCCTGTTGGAAGTTCACTTTTCATTTATTTTTTCACGACTATCGTAGGCTTTTCAGAAGGTAGTATGTTGGTCGGGCAATTCTTCTTGATTGCTTCCAGTCTTTATGCCATGTTTGCGGCACTTCGTGATGATCGACGTGTCTTAATGGTTAGCATGATTTTTGCTTCGTTTGCTGTTTTTAATACGTTCAACGTTGCTATTCGATTAAATAATTTGCTGGTTGATTTTCTGCTTCCTGCCTTGGCCTTGGCAGCTATAGCAGGTTGTTTTGTCTATCGTAATCGTTTCTGGTTTTTGTCGCTAAATACGGCGGTAATTCTTGGATTATTAAGTATCGTCAAAGTAAGTGGACTTTTCTTTGTCGCTCTCGTTTTAGTAGTTTATGTGGTTTGTATTGTGCGTTTACTTGTTCGTAAAAGAGCACGTTTAAAAGCACTAGTGCTGCTCATAATGACCTTGCTAGGTAGCTGTCTTCCTTTTGTTATTTGGCAAAAGCATGTGACGGATAATTTCCCAAATGCCTCAAGTGCCAAGCATGCGGTGTCCATGTCAGAACTTGGTCAGGTATTGACTGGAAATCTGTCAGGCGTCCCACAAAAAATTATCACTCTTTTTGTCAAATCGGTGTTTACGTTTGACAGTTTGGCAAGCAATGGAATTTTGATAATCAATCTGATTATGCTGATTGCCTTTATTGTGATTGGCATTCGTTTGAAATATAAGAAATTTGTCTTGTTGACTTGGGGATTTGTTGATATTTCGATTGTGACTTACTATATTGGCATTTTACTCATGTATCTGACAGCAATGCCGACTGATGAAGCGTTAGAATTAGCAGGATTTGAGCGCTATGCTTCGAGCATCGTTATCTTTGCTTTTGGTTGTTTGACCATGGCTTTAGCATGGGTAATGGACAAGTGTCTGTATGAAAACATCATTAGTAAACGTAATGCTAGGTCTTACAAGAGCTTATTTAATAAACACTTGTACCAATACGCGAGCCTTGTTTTGACAGTTTATGCCATTGGAATGTTCTTGTCAGAAAATAATAGCATTGTTTACAATAACAATCAGGAAACAAGCGAGGTCGTAAAAAAAATTCATCAGTTTACTGGAAGTCAGAGTAATTCGTCAACGGATAGAATTTTGGTTGTAACAGCAGATAAGGAGAATGTAGATAATTATTTTGTCCAATATGCTAGTCGTTATTATCTGTGGGATGTCAATGTTGATGCCAGAGAAAATTTTGTGTCGGCTGACCAAGAATTTTTAGATTTAATGGCATCATACAATGAAAATATCGATACTAGAGATGGTTCCAATTTAACAGACGATGACTTTATTGCACTCTTAAAAACGTATGACGAAGTCTTGATTTTAGATGACCATTATACGTTTAATGCCTTGACGAAAAAACTATTTGGTCGGACATATTCCCCAGGATTGTATAAAGTATCAGATATTCTTGCTGGAAAAGGGTAAGTTTTCTAGCTTTATCAAGCATAAGTCTTGATATTTCAAATAAAATATGTAGAAGGAGGCGGAGTTTGTGACTTCGCCTCTTGTGGTGCTCAAAAGACTTTCTTGAACATTGGAGAGGAAGCTAAGATAAGTCCGTTTGAATTATCTGCTCTACTCATCACACAAAGCGAGGTCCTTAAAAGATACAATCCACGTTCCATACACTCAACACTAGCATAGAAAAATCTCATATCCACAAAAGCAATATCAGATTATGGTTCTCGTAAATAATCAAAATAACCCATTATCTATCTCTTTTATAGTTGTTTTCCCAACATTCCCTTTCTCCTTCTCCTATGCCTTCTGGTAGTTGCTTCAAACATTGTCCCATACTTTGATATTTAACAATTTCAGTTATTTCAGCCAAAGAAAGTCTATGGGACTCTACTAAAGTTCGTATCGAAGTAATCAACCTCTTCTATTTCAACTAAAATCTCATAATTTTGACCAAGATAATATTTAATTTCAGACGGTACTAACTTCTCTGATTCTTTAAAAAACAAATGAATATGGCCGTTTGAAGACAACGATCGTTCTCTGATATTAGTTGATTTTCCAATATAAAAACAGACTTTTTCATCTTCTAAAATGGCAAATAACTTATATACTCCCACAATATCTTTTTCCAAAATTTCTGAGGGGATAGTGATATTCCTCATTTTAGCTTTTTCTAATTTTGATTTATACGTCATTCCCATGGTATTCTCCTAACTTACACCTTTAATGGCATAAAGTCTCCTACAATTTTACCCACGATACGAGGGTTTTCATCATAAGGAATATGGATGTCCTTATAAGCCTTGTTAATCGAAACTAAGCGTAAACCTTCTTCTTCACGGTAAACTCGTTTAATATAGGTTTGGTTATTACATACTACAGCATAGACTGCTCCATCATAATCAAAACCTGTCTCACGAATAAGAGCTACTGAACCGTTATGATATTTAGGGTCCTTAGAATCTCCAGATACCCATGAAGCAAAATCATGAGCTAGTTCTTCATCAAAATAAACAGTGTCGTAGTTGCGATTGTCATAAACGGATGCACCAATACCAGCAGACATTTTTTCGTATACATGGTACTCATAGAGATTTTCTGAAATCGTAACAATTTTTCTAGACTCTTCTTGAACTAACCTACGAGTGTATTCTAAAACCTGATTTTGACCTTTATTTGATAATACATTGTACAAACGAACTATCTCAGTTTCTGTAAAATAGCCTTTTGGTACTCTGAGTATTTGTTCTAGTCGTTTTATTTTCTCTTTAGATGGTTCTTTCACTCCACGTTCCCATGCTGAATAGGCTTGATAGCTGATTCCTAATTAATCTGCAATATCTTTTTGAGTCATTTTTAGCTCTTTTCTACGAGCTTTTAGTTTTTCTGGTTGATACATAGTTCACCTCACATTAATAGTAACTGTAATTCTGCCTTTTTTCTTGCCTCTTCATCTGAGAATTTTTCTTTATCCCAAACATATGCAATCGACTTTCCTTTGTTATAAACAAGCCACGTTTTTAAATTGCCATTATTATCTTTAATTGCTTTCCAGTTATCTTGATTTAATAAATTTGGGTATTCTTGGCTTGTTACAAAACCTACCTTTCTAACTCTCTGCTTAACCTGATTAATAAGGGAAGGTTGAAACTGATGGAATTCCTCTATAATCTGCTCTCTAATATCATGAAATAAACAATAAATAGAAGCGTTATTCCCTTCAATATATGTCTCAACTGCTTGTTTGATTTCATTATCTTTACCAGAATAATATTCCCGTAGAAAGTCCAAAAGACGAAAAAATAAAGCCTGTTTTGAAACTTCGAGACTATTTTGTATTTGATGGAAGGTCTCGCAATTATAGTATATTTTTGACAGAAGGACAATGTCAGGCATTAGTACTACAGCAGAAAATATATTTGCCTCTCGCTCTAAGATGTCCTCTTGATTATCTACAGACTCCGCAAAATAAGCCCCTTCATGATCCAAAATAAAGTGTCCTAACTCATGGCATAAAGTAAAATTTCGCTTTACTTTAGGATTATCCCGTTCATAGGAAAAACTTGTCCCTAACTCATCAACCACTGTTAAACCATGCAAAACTTGTTCCAAGAATTTTTTAGGCTTGTTATCATCATAAATACCGATTTTAAGGGATTTAACTACTAGTAAACTTAACAACCTCTATATATTTTACACTATATAGGACAGTAAATGGACAGTGACAGCATAATTGAAGAGTGAACAAAAAGAGGTATAAAAATACCTCTCAGAATTTTAATAGGAATTCTGATTTTTTTTTATGCAAATCCATTTAAAAGCCAAAGGGTGTTTAATTATTATTTATTAAAATATAGATAAATATCATTTGATTAGTATTTGTTAAGTAGGAGTGTTTAATTCAAACGACTTCATTATAATGGTTGTCACATACATTAAAATAATAAAAAATTAAAAAAGGTTGAAAAATAAAAATAACATGTTATAATTATAGCGTCTTTATGAATAGGGAATATTGGTAGTAGTAACTTGAAGCCAACTTGATTGTAATCTTTCAACTCTTTTGGGGAGAGTTTTATACGATTACGTGTTGGTGCTTGGTACTATATGATATGGTATTGGGATAGGGTTATCATACCGATATTTTGATTTGTAAGATAGGGATAGAGCGTAAGTAAAGGGGACGCTCTTTAAAATGGGGAGAAGTTTTTATGAAATATATGTAAATTAGCAATACTGCTGGATTCAAAAACACTTTTATTAGCAAAGCGTTTTTTCTCCTGCAGTTTTTTTATTTATTAAATAGTGTATTTTTAAATTCGGGGGAGAAGACTAGAAAATCTCAAAACAATTGATATCCTTGGATGATATGACTTAGTTTTCTTGTCTTACTTCTTGAATTTTATACGTAATGATAGTCTTTTTATTGAGACCTTTTTCTTTATCTACTATACATCATTTGCAAAACAAGACCAATAGCGAGGGCATTCCCTTTAATGCTTTTGGAGAAAGGATAACTCATTTTCCTTTTTATTGGTGCTAATGGAGTTGATGCCAATTATTTCACAACGCCAGATATGGAAGAGGCGGTCATTAAACGAACAGTGATAGCTAATGCGCAAAAAGCCTATGTTCTAGCTGATGCCTCTAAACTT
>DBFVHV010000109.1:0-2279 GCA_048524165.1 Streptococcus sp. | reverse complement strand
TCATCATGAATGTTATAAGTCGCTGGGAACAGATAACCCTCTAGGACATACTTAGCATCTGTAGAATTCGGAAGGTTTGCCAACAAGGTTGGGTACTTCGCTTTCATCTTAGTAATGAAAGTATCATCCTTCATAAGTTTCAAGAAGTCTTTTGCTTTAAGTCCAGTGGATGAATTTTTACCTTTTTTAGCTGATGAATTAACTTCAACCGCCTTGGCGATTTGCTCAATGGTATATCCTTCTTTAACCAAGACTGTACCCAAAGATGGTTCCTGAGGCTTATCACTTCCTTTTTTCTGAAGTGCCTCAATAATTTCATCCATCGTCATACTAGCCTGAAGGTTATAGTAACCACTTTTTAGATTTGAGATGTTCTTAAACTTGGTATAGTAATTAAAGACTTTACCAGATTTAATGACGCCAGCTGATTCCAACAACTGACCGATGTAACTGCTACCTGAATTTTCAGGAATTTCAACACTAATAAACTTAGTCGAATTGACATCTTTTGCACCAACGGCATCACTAACATATCGATAACCAAAGAATCCGGCTAATGACAAGATAAGAATCAAGAAGACAATGATATTTCTTGCAATTCGTCCTGCACGACGATTATTTTTATTGCGTTTTTGATTTCGGTTGGAACGTGAAATCGGTTCTTCGTCGATGACTTCGTCCTGTTTAACATCTTTTGGCGAAGACTTTTTCTGCTTCACTTTCTTACGTTTCTTTTTGTCAGCTTTTTCAGAGGCTACTAAAGCAATACTCTCATCACCCTCATTGTCGTCAGTTACTCGGTCTGACTGAACCTTTTCTGGTTCAGAGTGATTACTTGCTGTATGATGTTCCTCCAAAAATGCTTCTTTTTGACGTTCTGATGTCATCTTGTCCACCAATTCCTTAGGATCCGTGTAGATAGCTTCTTTAGCCTTAGCTTCAATGAGCTCCTTAGCAACATCGGCAGGAATATATTCTTCCTCTGATTCTGCGTTAAGACTAGTTTCCCAAACTGGACGTTTAAAACGACGTTTTGACGTTTCAGTCTCCTGAGGAATATTTAAATTTTTCTCCTCATCAACTTGTTCTTTGTCAACTTGCTCTTTAGGACTTGATGTTACGTTTGAATGGACATCAGACGCTAAAGACTCAGCTTGAGAATCAGAAGACAAACCAACACTATCTTGAAAATCTCGGGCTGTCTCAGAAGTCATAGTTTTAGCTATAGCACTATGAGAAACAGAATGAGAACTAAAATTTTGGTTACTTACTTTATTTGACGCTAATCCAGCATCTATTGCATGGCTATCAGCTGACGTTGAAAGTGGTGTCTCGGGCATAGTTGCACTTTTATTATGCTCCTCCTCACGAAGAGAACGGAGCCGTGTCGCTTCTTGTAAATCTCGAAGAATCTGATTTTTAAAGCTTAGGCTATCTTCAACAGATTCCGAGTGTTCATTATACTTGTCCGTCAAGGCATACCTCCTCTATAGTAACAAACGCCATTATATCTTAAAAAGTCAGTTAATGCAAATCAATTGGTCCTTTGTCACAGTAACGTAACACTGGCTTTACCAGCTTTCTGGGTTCTCCCAGACCATATTATACCAAGAGCTACCGCCATGGGTTGATTCGGATTCTCCTTCATCAATGAAACCATTCATCTCGTAGTAGGAAATCAGGTAATCATGACAAGTCAAACTAATCCCTTGACGTTTTTGAGCAATAGCCAGGTCTTTAAGAGCTGCTATCAAGGCTGTTCCGACACCTTGCCCTTTAAAGTCTTTGGAGATAGATAAACTAGTAACTGCAATATAGCCTCCTTGACTAGCATTAAAGGTTACCTTGTGGAATAAGTCATCTGTAAGATAACGTTCCGAAATCACAGGTCCTTCGATATAGCCAGCTACAGCGCCATCAATTTCAGCAATTAGGAAGGTGTCACAAATCGTCTCTAAACGCTCTGCAATGGCCTCTGGTGTAGCAGCTTCTTCAGGCGAAAAATTATCTTGTTCGATACGAACCACATCAGACCAGTCTTCCTTTCGGGCGTGTCTAATAAGCATATCAGTTTCCTTTCTATCAAGAGAAAAAGCTGAGCGAAATCGCTACAGCCCTTAATATATTACATATGCGTTTGCAAGCTTGCTAGGAGCTCTTCAAATGAACGTTCATAAAGTTGGATATCTCCAGCTCCCATAAAGACATAGACAGCATTGTCATGGTCAAGGAGAGGTGAAACATTTTCCACTGTAACCACTTTGGCAGGTTTATTGATC
>DBFVHV010000108.1:0-6857 GCA_048524165.1 Streptococcus sp. | reverse complement strand
TGGTTTCGTTGGATCTGTTGGATCGTTTGGATACTTCACTTCTGGTGTTGATGGGAAGTTTGGATCGTTTGGTGTTTCTGGTTTTGGAACCAAGCTTCCAAGCGGTTTATAAGTAACCGTTTCTTCAAGATTATCTTGGGTAACCGTCTTAGTTGGAACGCTTGCTTTATCCGCATAGTAGCCAGTAACACTTGGTGTTGGAACTGTATCATAGTTAGCCTTATTCGCTGTCCATGGTGCATCAGGGTTAAGAACCTTACCTGTAACTTTATCAAGATTTAATGTACGTGTCCATTGTGCATTTTGAACATTATCAGCTGGGGCAGTTGCCTTACCATCTGATACCACATACTTAACCGTTGATGTGACATCTTTCTTCCATTGATCTGTCGCAGGGTATTTTGGACTGTTTGGATCATTTGGATTGATTGGATCTGTTGGATTATGTGGATCGTTTGGTCCAACTGGAGTTTCACCATGTTTCAAAGTTACTGTCCAAGTTTGATCAACAGATGCATCTGTGTCATAAGTAGCTCCTGCTGGGAACTCATCATTCACAAGAACATAACCACGATCTTGGTATTTCTTGATTTTAGCTGCAGTTGAGTAGTCAATAGCTTCGCCAGATTTACCAGAAACTTGATCATTTTCAAGTGTTGTACCAGTATTTTGATCTACGTACTTGATAACAGCTTTTTGTTCTGCCTTACGGTAGACAACAGGTGTATCAGATCCTGGGTCATTAGGTGTTACACTTGGAGTGTCTGTCACATAACCTGGGATAACTGGAGTTGGAGTCTCACCACCCTTAGTTGGATCTTGTGGATCATTGTTGTACTGTGGAGTTGGTGCACTTGGAATTGGTGTATTGGTTTCATCAACTGGGATGATCTTACCAAGTGGTTTATAAGTAACCTTATCCGTAACTTCTGGTTGGTCTGGAGTAACTGTCTTAGATCCAGCTTCCTTCTTATCGGCATAGTAATGTTCAACAACTGGAACTGTTTCTTTACCATAAGTGTGATTAGGTTGATCCCATGTTGTTGTACCATTTTTTTGTTTACCAGTAAAGGTGAAGTCATTTTGAACTTTAGCAGCTGGAGTATTATCGCCTGCTCCTTCAAACGTTACCGTTTGTTTCGTTGGTTGCGTCACATCATTTGTTTTTGGCACATAGATGATTGGCGTATCTTCCCCTGGTTTATCAGGTGTTACAGGTGTGCCAGGTTGGATTGGTTGACCTGGTTTTGTTGGATCATTTGGATCTGGAAGGTGTGGTTCATAACCAGGAACATCTGGAACGACCGGTTTACCTGGTTTCGTTGGATCTGTTGGATCATTTGGATACTTCACACCTGGTGTTGATGGGAAGTTTGGATCGTTTGGTGTTTCTGGTTTTGGAACCAAGCTTCCAAGTGGTTTGTAAGTAACCGTTTCTTCAAGATTATCTTGAGTAACTTTCTTAGTTGGAACGCTTGCTTTATCCGCATAGTAGCCAGTGACATTTGGCGTTGGCACTGACGCATAATCCGTCTTATTAGCTACCCATGGTTCATTTGGATTAAGAATTTTACCTGTAACTTTATCAAGTTCCAAGGTACGTGTCCATTGTGCGTTTTGTACATTGTCATTTGGTGTCTGACTTCCTGCACCTACATAATGAACCGTTGATGTCACATCTTTCTTCCATTGATCTGTCGCTGGATACTTAGGACTGTCTGGATCATTTGGATTGATTGGATCTGTTGGGTTATGTGGATCATTTGGTCCTACTGGAACTTTATCATGTTCTAACTTAACAGTAAATTCTTGATCTACAGAAGCATCATTATCATATTTCTTCTCATCTGCTGTAGCTTTAGTAAATCCATCTTCTACTAGTTTGTAGCCTTTATTAACAAACTCTTGAATCTTATTAGCAGTTGAATAATCAATATTAGCTCCTGAATCACCTTCAACAGAATCACTAGCTAATTCTTTATTATTAGCAGACACATCAACATAGTGAATTGTAGCTTTCTGTTTTTCTTTCTTATAAACAACTACAGTTTCATAGCTTCCTAAATCAGATTTAGCTACAATATTACGCCAATAAGTGTCAGAAATTGTTCTACGACCTGCGCTAGTTTCAATGATAGTATCAGCCGGCGCAGTAGAAGGATTATAAGTATAAGAAGCAGCTACACTATCTGCATTGTCTCCTGCTTTTAGACCAGGAACATTGGTTGATAAAATTTCAGCCTTATAGCCACTTAACTTAGGAGATGTTACAGCTGTATAGTTGACAGTTTCATCGTTTGTAGTTCCTGCTACTCTCCAACCTGTATCAGCTTTACCATCGCCATCAATATCACCAACATTATATTTTGCTTTACTGTAAGCAGTTAAGAATTCGTCACCATTACTTACAGTTGAATTCTTCAAAACATCTTTAAATTGGTGCTGATCAATGGCAACCTCAAGAGTACGATTCCAATCAGATGATTGAATGACGTCATCTTTAACTGGTGTGCCATCTTCATAAACGTATTTGATAACATTTTTATGGATAGCAGTTGGATTGATAGTTGAACCGTTCGAAATCCAAATGTTTTGACGGTTATCACCAACAGGGTCAATACCATATGTTCTGTCGGTAGCTGAGATACCACCTGTGGATGAACCTGTTGGAACTGATTGTGCATTTGCAGGATTAATATCAGCATGGTTATTTTGGAAACCAGCAATACTCAATGCTCCACCCTGGATATTAGTCCAAACAGAACTTTGCTTGTTACGGCTCTGTGCATCTCTACCATCTTTATTCAATGAATAAACAGTATAAGTTCCAAGACCTGGATTAACGAGTGTTCCTGTTGGACCGTTAAATTCTACTCGGTTACCTGAACTAGCTGATTTATTCGAAATATAAAGAATATTACCATGACCAATATCTTCAGGATTATTACCTTGAGGAGTAGATGCAGGCAATTTACCAGTCACCTCTCCAGCTGAGAGTCCATCTGATTTAGTATAACGTAGTAATGAGACATAAAGCGGGTTGTTAAATTGGAAAATAGTATTAGTACTATTACCTAATGCTACTGAAATCAATTCTGCATAGTAGTTAGTATTATCATCTCGAATATCTACAATAGAACCCTTATTAGCCTGGAATAATGGTTGATCCTTTTGGCCATTTTCAGAACCAAGTGAAATAACATCATCCCAAGCATTATCTCCGCGATCATCCATTTGTACACGGAATGTCGCATAATCATCTACAACGATACGACCATTTTCATTAAGACCAATATAGTTATAGCCGTCATAGCTACCTGAAGGGCCTCCACCACTTTTAGGACCTTTCCCTACTGAGTGGAATGTATTGGTTGAATTTTTACCGAAATTAACTTTCGAATTATTACCTAAGTCAATCGCAACACCGCGGCCTTTATTTTCAAAACGAACTTTAGAAGTTGCACCTGTTGTAAACTCAGCATTATTACCGGCCATCACACCATCACGACCATTTAATTCAAAGGTCGCACCGTCTCCGATAATAACTTTACTTGGTCCATTCTTACGATTGCTATTTCCAGCACCATAACCACCGAAACGATCTTTATCTGTTACACCATCTCCAGGTCGATTGATACCAAGCGAAATACCTTGTCCGATACTAGTGTTAAGTACAAGTTTTGACTCTTTACCTGTTTCTACTGTACCGCCATCTGCCATAAAGATACCAGCATTATGATATCGAGCAGTATCTGTAGCATTGTCAGTGTTCATATTAATGGTTAGGTTAGCTCTATCTTGAACACTAACTTTAGCGCCACTTTCAAGAGTGATTGCATCCCCTTGAGAAGAACGGTTAAGTGTTAGACTAGCCCCCTCAGAAACAATGACAGCTTTAGCATCATGAATGTTTGATTCACGACGTTTATCTGATCTACCAGCTTGTCCCACGTTACGTTGAACATACTGAGTTTGTCCATTTCCAGATTGATAGCTATCACTAACAGTTGATGTTGTATTTCCTTTAATAACAACATTGGTGTTTCCACCACCACCATAAAGTGACGAACCAACACTGGTTACATTGTCAAAAGTAACAGTATTTGGACCACTTGTCTTAGATAAATCAACAGGTCCCTTTGAGTTAGCTGATGCCAATTTAAGGTTTTTGAAGTTAAGTTCCCAAGCTGCACCAGTTAATTCTAAGGTATTTGACAAAAGATCTAGACTAGCATTTTGATTTTCACCTTTGATTGTAAGTGGACGTGCTTGAGTGTTAATAGTGATTTTACGGTCAACAGATCCTGAACGTCCATTATCTGTATTACCATTATCACCTGCTGCTACGATATTACCTTTAACGGTAATTTCTTTAATACTACTGTCTTGAAGTGCTGCAACAAATTCACTCCAACTAGATACTTCTTTCTGAGCATCTACTGCTACTGTTGATGAAGCTGATGCTGCTGCACTCGTATCACGACGCGTACGACTAGAACGATTAGAATCATCCGAATTAGATGACTTTTGAGTTTTATCAGATGAATTTTCGTGACTATCAGTTTGACTCACTTTATCTGAATGATTCTCAACAGATGATTCTGAAACAGACTCATTAGATTCTTTTACTGTCTCAGCCTGTGTATTTGTTGTTTCTCCTGTTGATGCATCCGCAGAAGTTGTTACACTTGGAGTTAAATCAAGTGTTGCAGATGGTTCAGTAGATGCTGAAACAACAGACGTAGGATCTGTCTGTTGTGCCGTTGTTGTTGAAGTAGTTACTAAACTACTCGAATCATCGCCGGTAACAGATTCCTCTGGTGTTACCGGTGTGTCGGTACTGGCAAGCTCATCAGCTTGTGCACCATGTGCTGCAAACAGTGCCGTTCCCAAAAGCACTGAGCAAACGCCGATTGAATATTTTCTCAAAGAAAAACGTTGGCGTCGATTAAAAAAATCTTTCATCTCATAAATTCCTCCCAATTGAATTATGATTCAATTGCTGTTGCTTAACATTTATGCTGTAACCGTATTCTACCCCTTTATAATTTAACTGTCAATAAAATTTTCTGTTTTTTTACACTAGTACGATTTTTATAACGATACAGTATATATGTCGTTTAACATAATGAAACAAAGATTACAACAAACAATCATCTCGTTTTCATAATTTAACAACACATATCTAACATAGTTATGAAGATTAAAAATTAATAATACATTATAATTTATAATAAATTTATATTATTTGCAGTAAATTAAAATATACCTAATTTATAAAATTTTTGATTGATAAAACGTACTATTTCTTAATGATGTGTCCTACTTTACTATGAAAAGAACACTAAGAGTAGTCAAGATATTTCTCGTCACCAACCAAACACGTACCATCAATGACTTATCACTTTGATGAAAATGGACGAGCGAAGCAATTGTAAGATAAGTCCACAAATCGACTAAAATTATTCTCATTCGTCATACAGATAAACGACAAACAAAAAGTCCAAATCAAACTATTGATTTGGGCTTTTTGGTAGGTAAAGAATTATTGGTCCTTTTTTAATCTTTTTAAATGTTTATATAGACCCAGAGCACGATCCAGTTGCATAGATTCGATAGGACGTTTGCCCTTGATATAGAGATTTCCATTGGTCGCATTCATCAACCCTGTTTTAGCAATGGCATAGCCAGTAATCATGCCACTATAAAGGAATTTTTCCAGTTCATTGACATCTAAAACTCTGCTTGAAGGTTCAAGAATACCAAATTCTGCCTCATAAATCTCGACAAGTCTTTTAAACTTATAGGCTGTTTTTATGGGCATATCTCCGACATTTCCCTTGGCATAATAATGATAGAGATTCTGTGGGCTTAAGTCTGCAGATGCCACCTCTTGACCATTGGGCGAGTAAGGTTGTGATTTAATGAAAGTATTAAGCTTGCCAATATCAATGTGGGAGTCGCTAACATTTTCCTTAGGAACAGGGAAGTCATTCCTATCAACAATCTCCCTTCGTCTTATAGTTGCCAACAATTCATAAGGCTCGACTCTAAGTCTTTTGGAGAATTTTTCCAAAGTATCAAGCGAAACAGTTCCTGTTTGATTGATTAAATTATAGTTGGTTTGAGCCATACCAGATGATACCACAAAGGCTGTCATGCGTTCTCTGACTTGGCCTTCATCCATATCTTCCGTAATCTCTAGCTTCTTACGAATGTTGTTCCACAAGTTTTGCGTGACCTGATTAGGATCTCGTGGAAACTCAAAACCCTCATGCTGATTATCTCGAGCTAAGAGCTTCCCAAGTGTAATGTTTTTCCCAGTCACCTTGGCAAGACCGTTAGTAATGGTTACAATCTTTGGAATATTTCCCTTAGGCTTGTTCATGAAAAGCATCCGAAGGCTTCCTGACGGAATCCCCGTAGCTTCTGAAAGCTCTTTGTAACTCTTCTTGTCTTTCCAAAATTCCCCCATACGAGCTTTTTCCGCATTTTCCCAGAAAAGCTCCTTAAGGGATTTGGGGGTATTCGGCTCATCCAATAATAGTCGTTTTGACATCATTGTCTCCCTCTAAAATTGCTGTTTAAACTTAGTCCAAGTCTATTATCTCATATTTTTAATAAAAATCAAATCAATCCCTAATCAATAATCATTACAATCAGCTAGTAGTTTAGAATTTTTCTTGGGTTAATTTAGCACAAAAACTCCCCTCGTTTTGTACTGACCCCAAAAAGTTAGACAATTAATTTATCCAAAGGATTTAGTTCTGTATTGCACAGGGCTAAATCCTTTTAATTTTACCTTAATGCGTTTGTTGTTGTAATAATCAATATAGTCTACAATAGCTCGTTCTAAT
>DBFVHV010000107.1:0-4697 GCA_048524165.1 Streptococcus sp. | reverse complement strand
ATCCAAACGCTCAAGAAAACTTGACTAAAGATGCTTCTACTGCTGCGGATGTCTTCTCACTTCCACATGACCAACTCGGTAAATTGGTAGACGCTGGAGCTATTCAAGAAATCCCTGAGCAATACTCAAAAGAAATTGCTGAGCAAGATACTGAGCAATCTGCTGTAGGTGCTCAATACAAAGGTAAAACTTACGCCTTCCCATATGGTATCGAAACACAAGTTACTTACTACAACAAGTCTAAACTTAATGAAGAAGATGTTAAATCATATGAAACAATCACTTCTAAAGCTAAATTTGGTGGCAACTTGAAAGAAGTTAATGCTTATGCAACTGCCCCTCTCTTCCTTTCAGTTGGTGACACACTCTTTGGTCCTAACGGTGAAGATGTGAAAGGTACTAACTGGGGTAACGAGGCTGGTGTGAATGTTCTTAAATTCATCGCAGCTCAAAAAGACAACAAAGGATTTGTAAATGTCGATTCAGCTAACATGATGGCTAAATTTGAAGATGGTTCAGTTGATGCATTCCAATCAGGACCATGGGACTACGCAGCAGCTACTAAAGCTGTTGGTAAAGACAATCTTGGTGTTGCTGTGTATCCAACAGTTAACATCGGTGGCCAAGATGTTCAACAAAAAGCCTTCATGGGTGTAAAACTTTACGCAGTAAACCAAACTCCATCTAAAGGTAACGCTGAACGTATCGCTGCTTCTTACCAATTGGCACAAGCTTTGACAAGCAAAGACAGTCAAAATAACCAATTCACTAATGAAGACCGTCACATCATCCCTGCTAATAAAGAAGTTCAAGCTTCTGAAGCAGTTCAAAAGGATGCACTTGCACAAGCTGTCATTACTATGGGTTCATCTGACCAATACACAACTGTTATGCCTAAACTTAGTCAAATGTCAGTCTTCTGGACTGAAAGTGCTGCTCTTATGAGTGATGCTTATAACGGTAAAATCAAGGAAGACCAATTCCTTACTAAATTACAACAATTTGATAAAGATTTGGCAGCAGCTAAATAAGAAACCTAACAAATGAGGAGGTAAAGAGGCAGGTCAAGTTCCTAGCCTCTTTATCATTTATTTGTAGATAAAATAGAAACCATCACTAATCACACATTTATCTGAGGAGATATCTATGTCACAAACAATCTACGACACAACTCCTATGCGCCAGGTCTTCAAAGAAGGTACATGGGATGTCAAATTATCCTTCCTGGTAATGGGATTGGCAAACTTGGTCAACAAACAGTTTACCAAGGGTTTGCTCTTCCTCCTTTCTGAGATTGCCTTTTTAGCGGCATTCGTTATCCAAATTATTCCTGCACTTCAAGGGATGATTACCTTGGGAACTCAAGAACAGGGTGAGGCTATTAAGGAAGTTAATGGTGTTAAGCTTACTGTTCAGGTTGCTGGAGATAACTCTATGCTCTTGTTGATTTTTGGACTTGCGTCATTAATCTTCTGTGCAGTCTTCGCTTATATTTACTGGTGTAATCTTAAGAGCGCTCGCCACCTCATGGCTCTTAAACAATCAGGGCGCAAGGTACCTAACTTTATCGAGGACTTCAAAACCTTGGCTGACGGTCGCTTCCATATGGGGCTTATGACTGTCCCTTTGATTGGGGTTTTGCTCTTCACAATCTTGCCTTTGATCTATATGATCTGTTTGGCCTTTACTAACTTTGACCACAAGCACCCAGCACCTAAATCACTCTTTGATTGGGTAGGCTTCGCAAGTTTTGGTGAAGTTTTACAAGGTCGTATGGCTGGTACTTTCTTCCCACTTTTGACTTGGACCCTGATTTGGGCCGTTGCTGCAACAGCAACTACTTTCTTCTTCGGTATTGTCCTTGCCCTTTTGCTTAATACTAAGGGGCTTAAATTCAAGAAAGTATGGCGTACTCTATTCGTTATCACTATCGCCGTTCCGCAATTTGTATCACTACTTTTGATGCGTAACTTCCTTAATGACAACGGTCCTTTAAATGGTTTACTTCAAACCTTGCATATCACTAATGGACCTATTCCGTTCTTGACTGATCCCTTGTGGGCTAAGTTCTCTATTATCTTTGTTAATATGTGGATTGGTATTCCATTTACAATGTTGGTCGCAACTGGTATCATCATGAACTTGCCAACTGAGCAAATTGAAGCAGCTGAAATTGATGGAGCAAGTAAATTCCAAATTTTCAAGAGCATCACTTTCCCACAAATTCTCTTGATTATGGCACCATCTTTGATTCAACAATTCATCGGTAATATCAATAACTTCAACGTTATCTACTTCCTTACTGGTGGTGGACCTACAAACTCTGAATACTATCAAGCAGGTTCAACTGACCTCTTGGTAACTTGGCTCTACAAACTGACTGTTAGCGCTAAAGACTACAACTTGGCATCTGTTATCGGTATCTTGATTTTTGCCATCTCTGCAACATTCAGTCTCTTGGCCTACACAAGATCATCTTCATTCAAGGAAGGGGCTGCTAAATAATGAAACGTAAGAAAAATCTATACCTAACTGGTACTTATATTCTATTGACTGTTCTAGCTGTTATCTGGTTGATTCCGATTATTTGGATCTTCCTTACAAGTTTCCGTGGTGAAGGAGCCAATGCGGTGCCTTACTTCTTCCCTAAGACTTATACGTTTAATAACTACATCAAACTATTCACCAGCGATGCATATCCTTTTGGAAAATGGTTCATTAATACCTTCATCATTGCTACATGTACATGTATCCTCTCAACTTTGATTACCGTTGGGATGGCTTACTCACTTAGTCGTATTAAATTTAAGCACAGAAATGGCTTCTTGAAATTGGCGCTTGTACTTAATATGTTCCCTGGTTTCATGTCAATGATTGCGGTCTACTATATTTTGAAAGCCCTCAATTTGACACAAACTTTGACATCTTTGGTTTTGGTTTATTCTGCTGGGGCAGCTCTTGGTTTCTACATTGCGAAAGGTTTCTTTGATACCATTCCTTACTCTTTGGATGAATCAGCAATGATTGATGGGGCAACTCGTCTTCAAATCTTCACTAAGATTACCTTGCCACTTTCTAAACCAATCATCGTCTACACTGCCCTCATGGCCTTCATGGGACCTTGGGTAGACTTCATCTTTGCATCTGTTATCCTCGGTGACGTTAAAGATAAATATACTGTTGCCCTTGGACTCTACCAAATGCTTAACAAAGACGCTATCAATGAATGGTTCCTTCCATTTACCGCAGGTGCTATTATCATCGCCATCCCAATCACTCTTCTCTTTATCTTCATGCAGAAATACTATGTTGAAGGTGTAACCGGCGGATCAGTTAAATAATAAAGGATAAATGATATGACAACTCTTAAACTGGATAAAATTTATAAAAAATACCCAAATGCAACCCACTACGCTGTCGAAGATTTCAGTATCGACATCAAAGACAAGGAATTCATCGTTTTCGTAGGTCCTTCAGGATGTGGTAAATCAACAACACTCCGTATGGTAGCTGGTCTTGAAGAAATCACAGAAGGAACACTTTCTATTGATGGTGAAGTGGTTAATGACAAATCACCAAAAGACCGTGACATTGCCATGGTATTCCAAAACTACGCACTTTACCCACATATGACTGTTTATGAAAATATGTCCTTTGGTCTAAAACTTCGTAAATATAAAAAAGACGATATTGACAAACGTGTACGTGAAGCTGCTGCTAGCCTTGGCCTGACTGAGTTCTTGGAACGTAAACCTGCTGACCTTTCTGGTGGTCAACGTCAGCGTGTGGCTATGGGACGTGCCATCGTTCGTGATGCTAAAGTCTTCCTTATGGACGAACCTCTCTCAAACTTGGATGCTAAACTTCGTGTCACAATGCGTGCTGAAATTGCTAAGATTACTCGTAATATTGGTGCTACTACTATCTACGTTACTCACGACCAAACAGAAGCTATGACTCTTGCTGATCGTATCGTTATCATGAGTTCAACTAAGAACCCTGATGGTTCTGGTACTATCGGTCGTATCGAGCAAATTGGTACTCCTCAAGAACTTTACAATGAGCCAGCCAATAAATTTGTTGCTGGATTTATCGGAAGTCCTGCCATGAACTTCTTCAATGTCAAAGTTGATGGCAATCGTATTACTAACGCTGAAGGTTTGGATATTGGGATTTCTGAAGGTCAAGCTAAAATCTTGAAGGAAACAGGTTACCAAGGGAAGGAAGTTATCTTCGGTATCCGTCCTGAAGACGTTTCTAGTCGCCCAATCGTTCAAGAAGTATATCCAGATGCCAATATTGATGCTGAGGTAGTCGTTTCAGAGCTTCTCGGTGCAGAAACGATGCTTTACCTAAAACTTGGAGAAACTGAGTTTGCTGCTCGCGTTGATGCGCGTGATTTCCACAATCCAGGTGAAAAAGTTAACCTTACTTTCAACGTTGCTAAAGGTCACTTCTTCGACGCTGAAACAGAAAAACGGATCAGTTTGTAAGATATAGAAAATCAGCCCACTTGAGCTGATTTTTTGTTGCTTATGATCGAGATAAATTCAAACTTTTACTTCCTTACAGTTATTAAAGATATCTCTATCAATCTATGATATAATATCCCTTGGCACCTCGACACCGCCTACGAAGGGAGGTGAGATTGCCTATGATGGATTTACTATTCAAAACTATCATCGGACCCATTGTGG
>DBFVHV010000106.1:0-5029 GCA_048524165.1 Streptococcus sp. | reverse complement strand
GAGGTGCTTCGCTTGTCCCTTTATCAGTTGCTGAAGCTGGGTCTTCCGGCTTATCGGCTGGTTTATCAGCTGGTTTTGTTGATGAATCAGCTGTTGGAGCCGGTGTCGCAGGTGTTTCTGGAGTTGCTGGTTTTGCTGGTGTTGTTGGCTCAGCTGGTGCTTCAGGAACTGTAGGTGTTGTTGGGGTTGTTGCACCTGTGTTTGAATCATTGCTACGGGCCAAATCACCATCACTTGGTGCAGTAGATGGTCCTGTTGCCGAACGATCAGTTGTTGGTTGCGTAAGAACAGCATCATTTGTCGCAATGCCGTCATCTGCAAAGGAAGTTACTGGTACAAAAGCTCCTAGGGTAAGGGTGAGTAAAAGCAAGCTACTATAAATAGAGTTTTTAGAAGCCATTAAGTTTCTCCTTTTTTCATTTATCAGTTAATTTATATTCTACCATAAAAAAGCAATAAAGAAGCGTTTTAATCAAAATCTTATTTATTTTTATTCTGAGTCTATCACAATGTCAAAATGTGTTTAAATTACTTCCAAAAATAAGGTCCTAGGCCAATAATAACCAGATGTTTTATTGGAATAAAAAAACTATAGTAGAGCGATTTCCATCCCTTTTCTAATCTAATGGTATCGATTAAAAATATTTCTCAAAAAGATAAGAAAGAGCGCTTTCTCTCAAAAGGAAAGAAGACGCTCCATTATCATTATCTTACTTTTTAGCTCTAGTCTTTTCTAATCTAAAGCTAGTAAATTCTATTCTTCTGCTTCTTCTGAAGCTGCTGTGATGATTACCTTAAGTTTGGTTACGCGACCATCCTTAACCTTGTCGTTAATAAATTCAAGATGTTTGTCCTTGTTGATAACTTCATAAGGTTCCTTGACTTCTTGAGTGGGAATTGCTCCTACACCAGTCAAATAATAGCCTGCGATAGTATCAACATCATCACTTTCAAGCTCTGTGTCAAAGTGTTCATTGAAGTCATTAAGAGTCATAGCCCCCTCAACAATATAGGTATTCTCTCCTATTTCACGAACTTCCACACTAGCTTTATCTGTTTCGTCATCAATTTCACCGACGATTTCTTCCAGAAGATCCTCGAAGGTCACCAGACCAGCCACACCACCATATTCATCTAGCAAGATAGCCATTTGATTGTTGGTGTTACGAAAGGCTGCCAAGAGGTCATCAACGAAGATTGTTTCTGGAACAAAGAGGGGCTCATTCATGATGCGGCGAAGCTTAATATTCTCAAAACCAAGCTCATAACCTGCTTGAAGGAGGTTTTTGGTATGGATTACCCCGATAATCTTATCCTTATCATCTTCGTAGACAGGGATACGAGAGAAGCTTTGCTTTAGAATGGCTTGGATATTTTCCTGAGTGTTGTCTTCAATATCAATCATGAAAGCATCGGTACGAGGAACCATGACTTCACGCGCCATCAATTCATCAAGAGAAAAGACACCTTGAAGCATTTCGATTTCTTCAGCTTCAAGTGTATCCTCACTCTTGGTCAACATGTACTCAATCTCATCACGTGTCATCTGCTCATCCGGATCATCAAAAGTCATAGGTGTCAAACGAGACAAAAGGTTGGTTGATGCCGAAAGAATCCATACAAAGGGACTGACAATCTTACCAGTTACAATAATGACAGGTGCTGAGTAGATGGCCAGATTTTCCTTTAGGTTCATGGCAATACGCTTAGGATAAAGTTCACCAAAAACGATAGAAATGTAAGTCAAGACCACCAAAGATACCACGCTACCTGCTGTTTTAGCCCAGGCTACGTGACCAAACCAGGTCGCTATAACTGCTCCTAGCGAAGCAGAGAGACTGGCCCCTTGCAACAGACTGATAAAAGTAATACCAACCTGAATAGTTGATAGGAAGTTATTGGGATTTTCAAGAACCTTGAGCAGGCGAATAAATTTCTTGTCGCCTTCTTCAGCCTTTTGTTCCACACGTGAACGGTTTAGTGATACTAAAGCCATCTCAGACGCTGAGAAAAAGGCCGTAAGCAAGGTTAAAATTAGTAATAAAATAAATTGAAATAATAAGGACTGACCACTAGAGTCTTCCATTTTATCTTCTCCTCTAAAAAAAATTCTGACTTCCATTATATCACAATTTTCCAATATAGGTTCCTATTTTATGCTATAATTAGAGTAATTTATCATCGAAGGAGAGATTTATGTCGCTTATACGCTTAGAAAATGTCAGCTTGGCTCGCCAAGGAAAAACACTCTTGTCCGATCTTAACTGGACAGTTGACAAAGGCCAGACCTGGGCTATCCTTGGACTTAATGGTGCAGGAAAATCAACACTTCTACGCTTATTGACAGCTGAGTTCTTTCCTTCCGAAGGTCATGCTGAAATACTTGGCTATACCTTTGGTAACGGAGACATCACGGGTCTTCGCAAACATATCGGTATTGTCAGTTCCTTCATCACTGAGCGTCTGCCTAAGCATATGACTGCTGAAAAAATCGTCCTTACTGGTAAATACAAGAGCTCAATCCTCTACAAGGCATATGGGGATAAGGAGTTGCAAGAAGCCAAGGACATGCTGACCTCACTTGGTGCTGGGGATTTGATAGGTCGTAAATACCACGGCCTCTCTCAAGGAGAAAAACAAATTTGTTTGATTGCTCGCAGTCTCATGGAAGATCCTGACATCATTATCCTTGATGAAGCGACTGTTGGCTTGGACCTATTTGCTCGTGAAAAACTCTTGCGTCAGATCGATCGTATCACCTCGCTTCCTCATGCTCCACTGGTTCTTTACGTCACTCACCACGCTGAGGAAATCACTGAAAACATGGACCATATTCTCCTACTCCGTCAAGGAAAAATCGTAGCACAAGGACCCAAAAATGATGTCATCACACCAGAAGTTTTAGCTGACTTCTATCAAAATCCTGTTCAAATTATTCCAATTGACGACCATCGTTTTTACATTAACCCAATTTTATAGAAATCAGTCATAAAGTAGCTTGATTTAGGGCTAATTTTTAAACAATATCTAAGAAACAAGTCCCTCAGACCATAAGCTGGGGGACTTATTGTTTTATCACTACTTCTCTTTTATTCGAGATACGCCATACAAAATCAAGGCTAGAACGATAAGCTGTTCTATAGACGTTCTTGAAAACATGAATACTGCAGTGATTATATATAAACGAGTCTTATTTCCTGTTCTTATTGCCTTTGGAAGCATTGCAACAGGAATTATAATTAATGGCGTCAGGATAATGAATTGTATAAACCAATCAAGACCTCCCAAGGGATTAGATTCATCTATAGGATAGTAAATGACATAAGTTAAATTAACAACTAAATTCCTAAGCGATAAAATAAAAGCAGTCCAAAGCCAAGGAGAATGAAGACTGTCAGGATTGAGTTGTCTTTGGCTCTCCGAATAATCATAAATCTGTCGCTTTTCAATTACTGGTTTGGTTCTTTTCTCCACCAGTAGGTCATCCTCACTCACCTCAAGACTATACTTCTTCTACCATTTTTCAACCAGTGTTGAAGTCTTACCGTTTACACGATAGACAAGATAGAATGACACCACAAGGAGAAAAAGAGAAACATCAGTAATGATATGGTCAACCAAGAAACCATAAACCAACTCAAGTAAACTAATGACTAGGATAAGTATTGAAGATATTCTTAATTTCTTTTGGCTTTCTTCAGTCATCAAGTTAAGGAATAAGAAGATACTCGAACACTCTAGTATTGGATACAGTATGTAACTAAGACTACTTAAATCATCTAAATCAATATTTATATAGTGTGTGCTCCATACCACTGCAACCATTCCCAGTCCAAGAAGAGGAAGGGAGGACTGCCAAGCTGACAGGCTTTTAAAGGAGGCTAGGAGAGTTGGAAGCTCTACCTTCTTAATCATAATGACAAGCCAAACTAAACAAATAACAGTTAAAACTGGTGAAACCAACCATGGCTTAAAAATGGAAGCCGGTATTAAGAAATAGGTAACTAGCTGACAAATATGGAAGACAAACACAGCCAAGACACCCTCAGCTTTCCACTTGTCCTTCAAAAGCCTAAAAATAAACCATACTAAAAGGATTTGCTGTGGAAGCTGAGAACATAGCAAGGATACAGAATCGAGTGTTTCGTACTCAAAATGCAAACCATATGACCTAAGCATAGACAGAGTCAACAATACTTCAAAAAAGATAAGTATATAAAACCGAGTTTTTCTAGACATAAGGCCATCCTCTACTTTCATTCATGATTAAAGAAGTCACCTTTCTTCATTACTATTATACTCTTTTGTGTAAGCGATTTCGGCGTGTGATGAAATCTTTTGACTTTTACCCATTCGTCCTTTTTTGACCAAATAGATTCTAGAATTAACCACATAGACATATAACATTGTTCTAGAGCTACCCTTTTGATAAATTAGTAGGTGTTAAAACAAAATAACTTTCAGATATAGAAAACGAGGTAGAAACATGACTAAAGTAATAGGTTTTGGATTAATCGGTACAGCAGTAACAGTTATCATTTACAGTATTCTTGGCTTCCCCAAAATTGAGGTGTCCCTTTGGCCACTCTTTCCAGTAGCCTTATTTATCTTCTTTACAATTGAGAATCTAATGAAAAAAGATTATAAGTCTAGCCTCACTAGTGCCTTGATTGGACTGATGATTGCTAATGCAATCTATGATCTACTCCCTATTCCAACCGAAACTCTGATTGTTGCCGGTATCCTAGTAGGCCTAGGATTGGGTTTTCTCTTTCCAAACCACGATAATAAGAAAAGTAAACATTAAAAGAAGCCAAAGTGATAACTTGGCTTCTTTTTCTACTCTAAATTCTTTCTTAAGCTCCCCTTCGGACCAGATTAATCATATCATAGGTCAAAGTATTGCTTGTTTCTTTGAGAGAATAGTCCTCCAAAGTATTGACTTCCTTACGAAGTTGTTTGGCATAACGACTAGAAATAAGCTCAGCCTGTTCATATTCGTTGATAACCTTACGTTCCAAATAATAAC
>DBFVHV010000105.1:0-3267 GCA_048524165.1 Streptococcus sp. | reverse complement strand
AAGTTTATGTTGTGAATAAGGAAGAAAGAGGACAACTCATAGAGTTATCCTTTAAACAATTAGATTTAAAAGGTGTTAGTCATCGTTTCAGCTACCAACAAGAGACACTTCATAATATTGATTTGACGATTAATAAGGGTGAGAAAATCGCCCTTATGGGTCAGAGTGGTTCTGGGAAAACGACTTTAGCGAAGATTTTGTCAGGTTATTACACAAAATCTAGTGGTTATGTAAGCCTAGACAAAGCTTCTATTAGCCATGCAGAGTTGCGCCAGTTGGTGACCTATGTTCCACAACAGACCTATGTGTTTACGGGAACAATATTAGAAAATCTGTTATTAGGTCTTGAAGGAGAAGTTGATGAGCAGCTTATTCTGAAAGTCTGTGAACAAGCTGATATTTTGGCTGATATTCAAAAGATGCCCCTAGGCTTTCAGACCCAAGTATCTGAAGATGGCGGTCTGTCTGGCGGTCAAAAACAAAGATTAGCTATAGCAAGGGCTCTCTTGTCCAAACAACCAATCTTGATTTTTGATGAAGCTACCAGTGGTCTGGACAGGGAAACTGAAAGTAGAGTAATGGCTAATCTTGCTAAACTGAAACGAACAATGATTTTCATTGCTCACCGTAGCAGTATCCACCAACATGTCAGTCGTGTAGTGACTGTGGCAAATGGGAGGCTTGAAGCAGATGGTCCCAACTTCAATCCATTCCAGTTTATTTAAAAGAATCTTCCCATTTATATAGAAAACTTAAGAAATCTAAAATTTCAAATCTTGCACCCATCTTCTTTATGTAGTATACTGGTAGCATACTATTAAGAGGTGTAAACATGTTAGAGGCATATAAAAATTTTTGGTTAGGCTATCTCGATTTTTATGGTCGTACAAAACGATCAGACTACTGGTGGGTTGTCTTGATTAATGGCGTTATCGGTAGCTTGATTTTCCTACTGATGGACTTACTTGGGCAAACAAAAGCTGCTGGATTTACATTGACTGCCTTCATTCTATTTATAGCAGCAACGGCGCTTCCTACCATTTCTATGCAGATTCGTCGTTTACGCGATGCCAATTTTAATGTTGCATGGATAGTTTTAAAGGCAACTCCTTTAACGGTAGCTCTCTGGGTAATGTACGCCTTCCCCACAAGAAATTCAAAATAACTCCAATGAAAAAAGGGGTGAGACTAGGAAATCTAGTTTCACTCCTTTTTCTTATAACATAAAGCTACCTAAGAGGCTAACGAGGGTGAAGCTGATTGTGGCATAAAATACAGCTAGACGGGTGGCCTGAATAGGCTTATAGATTCTAATAAGTGTTAGGATGCACCAAATAAAGAGTACTGTTACAAACCAACCTGACAGTAAGCGACGCGGTGTCACGCCATAGAGGGCTATGTAAACTCCAAAAAGTTTCCACCCGGCGATGAGGGCAAAGAGGCTAGCAAAAGTAAAAAGTAGCGTACTAATCAAACGAAGCCCCTTGTGGGTGAAGAGATTTTCTTTTGAGAAAATGTAAAGTCCAGCTAGAACAGCAAAGTTAAGGATAGAGACTCGAACCAATTGCCAGAAACCTTGAACAGCAATGTGTGAGGCTTGATAGGCTGGAATGTTAGCTTGATTGAGAGAAAGGAGTTCACTCATTTGGCTAGTAGCAGTTAGCATAAATAGTGCATAAGTGAAGCATAGACTTCCGAGCACAATATAGGCTGCCGTTTTTGGGAAAAGGCGAGTCTTTTTGAGTCTGGCCTCAAATTGCTTTTGGCTGAGTGGTTTGTCCTTTGCCAAATAGACTGCTGCAAGTTGGGCAAAAAGCCCTAGAGCAAGTGGGATACTTGTCACTAAACGAGATATAAATAATCCACTGTTTTCGAAGTTGATATTGAAATTAAGTAGGGAAGCAAGTGTCTGGAAGACTTGGTGCCATAGCTGACCGAAAGAAGGCAAGACCTGGCTAAGCTGGTTAGCAGCAAATACAGTAAGTACCAAGGCAGTGATAATACTAATGAGAATCATTCGCTTGTGGAGTTGGTCTTCACGTTTGTCTTCTTCAGAAAGCTCTTGTTTAGGTGTCGTTTTATAAAATAAAGTTAGGACTCCCAGGAAGAAATATTTTAGTGGGAAGATACAGCTAGTATAGATGATGTCTATCCATACCATAATCCCCAACCGTTTTTGGCTACTCTGCCCAGTGCGAGCCATTAAGTAGAGAAGAAGGCTAGCATGAAGGCAAAACATTTGAGCGCTGCCCCAATTGTCATGTATTCCCCAGAGGCTAATTTGTAAGCCCTGTAGGAGACTAGTGACCATGAATATTCCTGATTCGAGTCGCATTCCTTTAGCTTTCCCACCAAATAAGCGACAACCGAGTTCAATCGTACCTATCAAGACAAGTGTCGCTAGAAAGGCATAAGTAAAATGAGTCAGATAGGTGACATAAAGGAAGGAGGCTGTGAGGCAAGCAATAATTAGTCCCTTGATTTTCCAGACGTTTTTGGGTGAAAGATGATTCAAGAGTCTTTTTGTCTTGGTTTGCAGACTTTCCTCTTCGTAGGGATACTCCTGAGAGACTATCTGTAAATTGGTATTGTAGTTATTTGTTTCCATCATAATTCTCCTTTAGATTTTAAATCCAAAGAAGACTTTATCATAAAAAATAAAGATAATTGTTACGTAACTGTAAAATTACTAAAAATAGGTCTATGGACTTAGGACTAGAGAAGGAGAGAGAAATAAAATGCCCCATAAAAATTCTTCTCACATGGGATGATAGAATCTGGCTAATGACTGCCAATATCTTTCTCATTCGAAAAAGCATTTGCCTAATTTATAAATGGTTTGTCCACCTTCATACGAAATAGTACAAGAAACCATTTTGCTTGATTGTCAAAAGTGACGCTATTTTTGACATTTTATGTGATATTGGGGGTCACGTTGATGTTGCGAAAATTCTGAAAATTCGTTGACATGTGTTGTCAAAGTAGTATGATATTAACATAAAAAAAACTTAGGAAGTTCTCAGTAACCAGCAAGTGATTGAGCGCTTGTCACATTATTAATGATTAATAGGGTAGAAAATCAATATTGGTTTTCTACCTTTTTTACTTTGTCAAACAAATGATGCTGCAGAGTGATAGTATTTTCTTATCACCTTGATTATGTTTAAGTATTAGTTAAGGTTGGTCAATTCTGTTAAAATAAAAACAATCAATCTTAAAGGAGACAATTATGAAACTTAAAAAAATTCTTGGAATCACGGGTGTAGC
>DBFVHV010000104.1:0-7482 GCA_048524165.1 Streptococcus sp. | reverse complement strand
ATAGCCCAATGACATGGGTATACCCTTTCTCCTCCAACTCCATAAGAAAGTTATCCAAGTCGGCTAGATTAGGTTGTGACGTCTTGAGCAGTTCCTCAGAATTTGCCATTTTTTCGTAAAACTGATTCACATCCAAGTTCTTTCCTTCAACAAAAGGCTGTCCCTCAATGATAACCGGAATATCTAAAATATAAACATCAGCATGTCCCTGAATTTCAGCAGGTAGATTAACCGATGAATCCGTAATAACTGCTAAAGACATCTTAGAACTCCAAGTTGATACCTGGGCGATCCAAGGCAATCTCAGTGACTTCATAAGTCAAACGCTGAAGCGTATCCAATAGTGGTGCTGCCAAAGCCTCAGCTTCTTCTTGTGAGAAGTCTTTTGGTTCATTGACGATACGGTTTTGAATATGGTCCATTTGAGAAACAATCCCTGAAATAACAAACTCATCACGGACAATCATAAATTGCAAAACAGCTACAACCGACGTATTGTTAGCTTCTTCATCTTTATTGTGCAACTGAAAAGTTACTTCAACATTTGTTTTAGGAACACCATTCTCTTTTTCCCACTCATGGTTACGAACATCGTAGTGGTAACGGTTAACAAATACTTTTTCGCGAATTAAATCCATTAGTCATTATTCTCCTTGATACAATTACTCTTTATTATAGCATAAATATGCTTTATTATGGGACTATTATTGACAGAAAAATGAGTATTTAGACTGATTTTGACAGCACTAATAAGCACTAGCAAACTAGAAACTTCGACTTGAAAGTAAGACTACTAAAACAGGGCTCCTTCACCAGAAAAGAGCCCTTATATTAATAGCTAACAGTCCCTCAAAGAACGTTTCTGTTGTCCCTGCTCATCAAAATTATCAGGAGCTAGCCAATTCTCAAATCGTTCTTTAAGCCTTGGCCACTCACTATCAATAATGGAGAACCAGTCCGTATCTCGGCTACGTCCCTTATAGATCGCATGGTTACGAAAACGCCCTTCATAGGTGAAACCTAGTCGCTGTGCTGCATTGGCGGAAGGACGGTTGAGACTGTCACATTTCCACTCATAACGACGGTAGTCGAGGCCCTCAAAGACATATTTCATAACCAGATATTGAGCTTCTGTGGCTGCTCGAGTTTTTTGTAAGGCTGGAGCCAAAATCACCCGTCCCATCTCTACACTACGATTTTTGGGTGTAATAGCCATGAGTGAGAAAGTGCCCAGAACCTTTCCTGAAGCCTTGTCCCTGATGGCAAAGAAATAAGGGTTAGAAGACTGCTCATAGTCCTCCAAACACTGACGTACTGCTTCTTCAGATTCAAAAGGATCCGCATACATATAGGTCCAATCAGAAAGAATCTGATTGGTAAAGTAAAAGTTTAGAATATCTTCATAGTGGTCTACCACCGTTAAATGTTCGACACTGCAATAACGACCATCCAGGAGAGTGATGTCTGGTATCTTACCTGGACTAGCATCCACTAAGCTTGGACCGACTTCTTGTTGATACTGATTTAAAGGCATAGGTATCCTCCTTTCATAAACAAGAAAAGCCTACACAAAAGTGCAGACTTTAGCTTAATTATTTAGCAACTGGGTATACAGATACTTGTTTTTTGTCGCGACCTTTACGTTCGAAACGTACAACACCTTCAACTTTAGCGAAGAGTGTATCATCACCACCACGGCCTACGTTTACACCTGGGTAGATGTGTGTACCGCGTTGACGGTAAAGGATTGATCCACCTGATACAGTTTGTCCATCAGCTGCTTTAGCACCAAGACGTTTAGCTTGTGAATCACGACCATTGGAAGTAGAACCCCCACCTTTTTTGTGGGCGAAAAGTTGCAAGTTTTCAAGAGTTTTCAACATAAGATTGTGTCCTTTCTTAGTGATTAGTCGCTAACTTACGCGTTGATAGCGTTGATAACAACTTTTGTATAAGGTTGACGGTGACCTTGTTTACGGTGGCTACCTTTTTTAGGTTTGTATTTGAAAGTAACAACTTTCTTTTGTTTACCTTGTTTTTCGATAGTTCCGACAACAGTAGCTCCCTCAACAACTGGAGTACCTACTACAGTTTTATCACCACCGACAAGAACAACTTCGTTAAAAGTTACTTCTGATCCAGCTTCAGCGTTGATTTTTTCAACGTAGATCGCTTGACCTACTTCAACTTTAACTTGTTTTCCACCAGTTTTGATGATTGCGTATGTGCTCATGATGCACCTCCTATTAAAATTTTTAATGTGTCTGAGGTTTCCCTCTGTGAAGACTCGCCTAGTACTGCGGGGACGAACCCACTTGCAAAACAGTAGTCGTGCGGTTGCACAGGACGTGCATTTAGTCAACGTTACAATTCTATCATTTTTTCACGCTAATGACAAGAGAAAAACTTTTTTGATTATTCTTATTCTGTCAATTTAAGTTTAATCACCTAACACTCCCTTTACTCCACTCTTACACCATGCTTACCTAGGAAAGTCTTAGCCAAATCTTGCTCGATTCTATCTAAAGAAAGACTCCTATCAGTTATTAAAATCTGATACCGCTCCGTTCCTTCAAAATAAAAGTGATTCAAAGGCTGATAACCATTATTTTCATAAAAAGCCAGACGTTTTAGTCGTTGAGTACAGTTAGAAGCATCCTCTTCATCCATGGGCTCAATCGTAAGCACGCATGGTCGTTCTCCTGCTTCTTCCCTAACTTGTGCCAAAATTTGACTACCGTAACCCTGCGACTGTTTACTTTCCTCAACCGCAAGAAAAAGTAGGTAGATCAGGTTATCAGTACAGATTGTATAGGTAAAACCAATAAAAACTTCCTGATCAAAATAAGCCAAGAAAGATTGACCATTTTTCAAACTGTTCCAAGACAATTGCCAAAGTGGGAGTCTCTCCGCCACAGGAAAAGCCGCTTCATAAAGCGAAGCGACCTTCTTGAATGTTGGTGTCAGAGGATAAATGTTACGAACCTCTAGTGTCATTTTTCTAACCAATAACCTTTTTATAATCTTCTGGTGTCGCCACATGAGCATGCTCACGTTGACGATCAAGCAAGTGACTAAGGAAGTCACGGTTGCCCAAGGCTTCTTTAAGAGTTTGTTTAAATTGCCCAGCATTCATAGGAGAGAAAATATTGCTTGGTGCAGTATAATCTGGACCATGGCTTGTGTTCGTGAAAGCTAGGATAAGCAAGTTATTTTCAAAGGCAGCACGTGTCGCTGACAGGATTTCATTTTGGTGGTTAATATCCAAATAGAAATCAGCCTCTTGATAGAGACGCTTAACCTGCTCCGTTGTAATATTCGGATAAAGGCTAACATTACTATATTTAGCTAAATCCATCAAGCGACTTGACATTTCAGTGATTGCCCCGATATGGTAGTGCATGGTAGGCACTTCACTAACAATGCTTTCCAAGTGTTCAATCTGATCTGAGTTGGTCAAGATAAGTGCTTGATTTTGGAAATTATTCTGACGAGCAAATGGATACATGAAGCCAAGAAAAGCCACACGAGAAGCCTGCTCTGGACTAATCAGTCTTAGAAGATTTGTGTAGGCTGTGTATTCTTGCACGACAATCTTAGTTTGACGGTGATTGCTATCAAGAAGGAGACGCATATTCCCAGGAACAGTGTCAGTGATAGGCTCTTGCCAGAAGAGGACATCTTGGCCAGTATTTGGAAGATTCATAGCTGTCAAGAAAGGTGTTGACAAGGAGTTATAAAGGATACGTCGCAAATCATAGCCAGCTTCTTTAAGATAAAAGACTACAAACTCTGATTTGTTTTTGAAAATGTAGACCTTGTCTTTCCAATTCAAGATAACGTCTTTGGTCAAATGGTTAACGACGATAACTTCCTTGTTGTCTGGAGTGAAATAACTAGTAATGGTCGCTTCTTGCTTAACATTGTAAGTTGTTTGTGAGAAACGGTACCCCTTGTTATTGTAGCGATCAGTCACGCGCAAACGACCTGACTCATCATACCAATCCACAGCTTTAACTAGACGCTGATGAGCAGGATGCGCATAATGAATATGGCCACGTTTCTTATCAAAACGGAAGATTTCCGCGTTGCTATTTGTTCCTAAAATTTCCCAGTAATCAGGCACGGGTACCTGATTAAAGTAAAGCGCAGAACCCTGAACCTTATCAAAACCTGTGAAATAAAGGTAAGGTGAGGTCACATCACTAGGTAAAAAGCCATCATCTGAAAGACAAACTGTTGTATTCACATAGCCAGCGACAATCAGCGAGTAATGGAGATCCCAACTACCTTGACTATAGTTTTCAAATAAATTAATCATGATTAGTCATCTCCTTTACTAAGTTAAGCCACTTCTGCTCGATTTCCTCTGTCAAAAAGCCTTTGGCGATATCATAAGAAACTTGATGAACATGATCCAAATCTGAACGATTGAAGAAAGCTACAATTTTCTCTGCCAAGGCAGCCACAATAGCAGGCTCGTCATCTTTTTCAAATCGAGGGATTAAGTAGCCATTTTCATTATCCTTGATAAAGGTTTGATTTCCATAACGGACATCAAAACCAATCATACCAAGGCCTGATCCAACGGCTTCTAGAAGTGTCAAGCCAAAACCTTCACTCTTAGAACCTGATAGGTAAAGTTCGTAATCCTTGTAGACTTCTGTTAAATCTTGGTGACCTTTGAGATGGATGTAATCCTGAGCTTGATTCTCCTCGATAATTGCCTTAAGCTTGGCTTCTTCAGCACCTGTACCAAAGATATCAAAATTCACTTGTGGCAGACTTTCTTTAGCCTTAATCACGGCCTTAGCCAACCAATCCACGTGCTTTTCATTGGCCAAACGAGAAGCTGTGATGATTGAGAATGGTTTACGCTCTCCTTCAGGCTCTCTTAGTTTATCCACACTTCCCACAGGAATCGTTACGATATTAGGTCTAAATGGTGTATATTTGTTGAACTGATCTAGCATAATGCTACGTTGACGATCTGTCGCTGTGATGAAGAAATCAACCTTATCTGCATTGCTGAATTGGTACTCATAGAAGTTATTCCAAAGAATAGTCTTATCTGTCACAGCATTTTCACTAAAGTGCTCTGCATGGACAACAACTCCAAGCTTAGCTGGTTTAGTATTACGGAAAACGGCCTGTCCTGTACCAGTTGCACGGTCCAAAATGACAATGTCTTGATCAGTTAGACCTAGTTGAGACATAAAGTAGGCAATAAACTCATGCTTGGAAGACAAAATCTTATCTGGGAAACGAAAGACACTATCCTTACCATCAACAATTTCATCATAAGCAATACTACCATCTTCATTGAAGAAACGGCGTTGATAGAGGTGGGCCTTATTGTCTACCGGTGTGTAGTACTCTGTAAACATCTTCGTATAAGAATAAAAGTCTTTACGAATTAGGCAACCACGCGATACTTTTTCCACACGATGGACAATATCTTCACCCTCTTTACGCAAGTAAGCGGCGTAGAAAATATCTTCCTTGGCACAAAAGAGCTTAACCACTTTGCCATTAATCTCACGACGCGTGATGTCATAAGGAATTTCCTTTTCCAAATCCTTAACAGTATAGGTCGTTGGGGCAATCTTAAGGTCCGTAAAATAGCTGTAAAGCCAGATGATGTCTTCATCTGAAAATCCCATGTTACGGGTCAAATCAGAAAGATTGTCCTGCAAGAACATATCCATAAAGACAAACTTAGCCTTAATACCTGTGTTTTTGAAAATTGAAGAACGGTAGGCCTGGGCGTACTCAACACCACTTGATGCCCAACCGATTCCTAAATTGATGTTATAAACAGTCATGTAGTTTCCTTTCTAGGTAAAAGTTCAACATCGACATTTCTTTTTCGATATAGCTAACTCTAATGATACCTGGGTGATACCAAACTATCACTATGTACTCCTAGACTAAAGTAAGTCTTCAATAAGTGTATCCACTTCGTCTTGTGCTTCTTCAATAGGTGTGATTTCAGTCACCATGATTCCTGCAACCGCACGTTCAACTAGCCCTTCAACATCCATACGACGTTCATATTGTTCAACGTTCTTGATTTTTGGATTCGTTTTTGGACGGTCAGGTGCAAAAATGGTACAGCAATCCTCAAAAGGCTGGATGGAGATATCGAAGGTATCGATTTTTTGTGCCAAATCAATGATTTCCAACTTGTCCATGGTGACAACTGGGCGAATCACAGGCGTGCAGGTCACAGCATTGATAGCCTGCATGGACTCCATAGTCTGACTAGCAACCTGTCCAAGACTCTCACCATTGATAATCACGAGACCACGGCGCTCTTCACGAATTCGGTCTGTAATACGCATCATAAAGCGACGTGTCAAGGTCATCAAATAAGCCTCTGGTGCTTTTTCTTTGATTTCCTCTTGAATCTCAGTAAATGGTACTTCTATGAACTGGATATTACCACCAAACTTGGTCAACTTACGGGTCAAATCTTGAGCCTTTTTAAGTGCACCAGGACTTGTATAGGGAGGGCTTGCAAAGTGGACAGCCTCAATATCTACACCACGTTTAAGAGCTAAGTAGCCTGCCACTGGTGAGTCAATCCCGCCTGAGAGCATGAGCATTCCTTTACCGGCAGTTCCTACAGGTAAGCCACCTGCTCCCTTAATGTCCTCATGAGAGATATAAGCAGCCTCGGCACGAATTTCTACCTTAAGGTTGACATCTGGGCCCTTCATCTGAGCCTTAATGTCAGGCAATACATCAAAAACTGCATTTCCTAAAGTAAGATTGAGCTCACGACTATCGAGAACAAAATCATGGTCACTACGTTTAGCAGTCACTTTAAAGGTAAGGCCGTCACGATAGAGCCCAGTCATAATGTCTTGAACAGCCTTTTTCAAGACCTCGACATCTTTTTCAAACTTGTAAACAGGACTAAAGGCCTGAATCCCAAAAATTTGCTTCAAAGACTCTGCTACTGGCTCATAGTCTGTACCGTTGAGGTAGATGTGACCACGGTCTCGGTCAAAAGTCACTTTAACATCTGGATAGATAGATAACACGTCTTGGATGTTATTTCTAAGTTTATTGATAAAACGCATACGGTTTTTGCCCTTGGTTGACAATTCACCGTAGCGAACCATAATTTCTGAATACGTTAATGTCATTCTTTTTCCTTTTAAACTTAAATTTAGTTTTATTTTTTAATCGATTAAATCTTGCTATCTTACTTTTTTCGTTTTAGCATAGACCTGCTTGAAAATCGTGAGAAACTGTTCTACTTGTCCCATATCATTGTCATCATCAAGACTGATACGAACAGCCGTTTGGGCTAATTTATTCGGAACACCCATAGAAATGAGGGTGCCTGCTGGTTTTCCCGCCTTAGATGAACATGCAGATGTCGTTGAAATATAGATTTGATGCTCTTCAAAAGCATGGACAAGCACTTCACCACGAACACCCTTAATTCCAAAGGTCAAAATATTGGGAGCA
>DBFVHV010000103.1:0-3601 GCA_048524165.1 Streptococcus sp. | reverse complement strand
AATTTGATGTAGTTCTGTGGTCCTTTGAGACTATGAAAGTTAATGTTAAAGATTTCTGCTAAAGCCTTGGCCTCCTGACTCATAATCTGATTTTGAAGAAGCTTTGTCGGAACAGCTACTACTACTTTATCGACATCAGCTTGTGCTAACAAAGGGAGCAGATAGCCATAGGTTTTCCCAATTCCAGTTTGAGCTTGGATTATTGAAATATCAGTATTGTCAAGTTCCCTCCTCACTGCCTCAGCAAATTCCTCTTGCTTAGATCTTGGTTCCAAACCTAAGAGAGCAATATTGGTTTCAAAATCTTGAGAAAGCTTACGTTCCGACATATAAGTCAAAGGTCTACGAAGTACAATACCAGATTCCTCAAGCATGACATATTCCTTTGAAAGGCTGTTACTTTTACCTTTTATGGCATCACGAATAACCAATTCAGACTCAAAAAGCAAATTATCAGAAAATGTCAAAAGCATATCAATGGTCTGTCTAGGTAAGCTAGCAATCTTATCCATCAAATGAAACAAAAGCTGTCCTGTAGCTCTCGCATCTTCAATTGCCGTATGAGCTTGAGCTAAGTCAAGATTTAAGACTTGTGATAAATAAGAAAGTTTATATTGTTCTAGCGTCGGATAAAAGACCTGAGCCAATTCGACCGTATCAACACGTGGTGTCCTTAGTTCGAAGCCCTCCATAAAAAGTGACTCTGCAAGCAAGTTGGCATCAAATTTTACATTATGGGCAACAAAAATACAATCCTCAATCAGTTCAAAAATAGTTCTAGCAATTTCTGAGAAATCTGGTGCCTGAGACAACTGTTGATCAGTAATTCCTGTTAAGTGAACAATATGATCGTCAAGTTCTTGGTGGGGGTTAACGTCACTCGAAAATTCGTCAATTACCAGACCATTTTGCATGATAACAATTCCCACCTGAATTATACAAGCCGTTGATGAAGCCGATGTAGCTTCCAAATCAACAATGGCATATTTATTCGTGTTTTTTTCACTCATAGTGACCTTATTATAGCATATCCAAAGCACCAAAAAAAGACAAAGCCATCATTCTGATATTGGAAAAATCCTGAATTTCGTGCTAAACTAGAGCTATGAAAATAAAACGAATTTTAAACCCTGTTGCCCAGGAAAACACCTATATTTTAGAAAATGAAGCAGCCAGTTTAGTCATTGATCCAGGAAGCAACACTTCAAATATCTTAGCTGAACTCGAGGCAATTGCTAAACCTGTTGCTGCAATCCTCTTGACTCACACACACTATGATCACATTATGAGCGTCGAAGCTATCCGTCAAGCTTATAACCACACACCTGTCTATGTCGCAGAAGCTGAGAAAGACTGGTTAATGAATCCTTTTGATAATTTATCTGGTCTTCCTCGTCATGACGATATGGAAGACGTTGTTGTCAATCCAGCAGACTATTACTTTGACTTTACCAAGGAGTACAACATTAAGGATTTTTATTTTAAGGTTGTACCAACACCTGGACACTCTATCGGAGGAGTTTCTTTTATATTTGATAAAGAAGAAACTGTTTTTTCTGGCGATGCCCTCTTTAAGGAGACTGTAGGCCGTTGGGATCTTCCAACGGGTAACCATGACCAATTACTCACTAGTATTCGAGAACAACTTTTCACTCTTCCTAGCCACTACAAAGTTTACCCAGGTCATGGATGGGACACAACTATCGGTCATGAAAAGGTCTTTAACCCCCATTTTTCATAAATAGAAAAGTTGACATTACCTACTTAGATTAGGTAATGTCTTTTTTTAGTCAAAAAAAGAAGGTCCATAGACCTTCTTATCTGAAACACTAAAGAGTGCTTATTTAGATTTGATGTAGTTAACACCATCTGCTTTAGGAGCAACGGCTTTACCGAAGAATGCAGCCAAGACAATAATTGTCAAAACGTATGGTGCAATTTGCAAATAGACGTTTGGCACATGTGAAATAACAGGTAACTGTTTTCCGATGATTGCCAATGATTGTGACAAACCGAAGAACAAACTTGAGAGCATAGCTCCAACTGGATTCCAACGACCAAAAATCATAGCAGCCAAAGCGATGAAACCAGGACCAGCAATAGTGGTAACGGCAAAGTTGTTTGAAATCGATTGGGCGTAAACCGCACCACCAACACCACCAAGGAAACCAGAAATAATAACACCGTAGTAACGCATACGATAAACGTTAATCCCAAGTGTATCTGCAGCCTGTGGGTGTTCACCGACTGAACGAAGACGCAGACCAAAGCGCGTCTTGAAGATAATCCACCATGACACTACTGAGACTAAAATGGCTACATAAGCAATCAAAGAAACATTAGTAAAGAAAATCTTACCCAAGAGAGGAATATGACTCAAGATTGGGAAGGAAACGGTTTTAAAGTTATGACTGATAGCCGGTGTTTGACCTGCACCAAAGATAACACGTGTCAAGAAAACAGCCAAAGACGGTGCAATCAGGTTCAAAACTGTACCTGAGACAACATGGTCCGCACGGAAGTTAATTGTCGCAGCAGCATGGAGCAAGGAATAAAGAAGCCCAATTAGTCCTGCTACCAAAACCGCAATCCAAGGTGTTGCATTGCCAAAACTATCCGCAAAATTTAAGTTAAAGAGAACACCTGCGAAGGCACCAATAACCATGATTCCTTCAAGGCCAACGTTTACGATACCACCTCGTTCAGAGAAAGTACCACCGATACTTGTGAAAATCAGTGGTGCTGAATATTTCAGCATAGAGGCAAAGATTAAGGCTAAAATTGTAATAAAGTCCATATTAGTTTTGTCCTCCTTTAGCTTTCACTGATCTAGGACGAGGGCGAATCCAATATTTAATAATGTAGTTGGCACCAACGAAGAAGATAATCAAAGCTGATACAACATCGATAATTTCTGATGGTACACCAATCATACCAGTCTTACCGACAGACAAGACACCATAGAGAAGAGCTGCAAATGGAATACCGATTGGTGAATTCGTTGCTAAGAGGGCAACGGCCATACCATTCCATCCGATAGCCAATGAAGAATTTTGTACGAAGGCATTTTGGAAAGTTCCAAGTCCTTCTACTGTTCCTCCAAGACCACAGAGTGCACCTGAAATAATCATAGACATGATAATCACACGTTTTGATGACATTCCGGCGTACTCAGACGCATGTGGATTAAGACCAACAGCTGTAATTTCAAACCCTGTCGTTGTTTTTTTGAGCATGAACCAAACTAGGAACACAGCTGCAATAGCAAGAAAGAAACCAAGATTGAAACGTGATCCATCTGTTAGCGAAGATAGAAAATCTGTTTGGTAACTTGCAGAAGCTGCAACCTTGTTAGAGGCTTCTGATGAACGTAACATATCAGCTGTGAAACCGAAACGGACAATATTGTTAGCAACATACAAAATGATGTAGTTCATCATGATAGTGACGATAACCTCGCTAGTTCCAAGGTAGGCACGAAGAATACCTGGAACAGCACCAGCGATACCACCAGCAACTAGACCGATAATAACAGTACAAATAATAGAGACTACTTTAGGTAATTCAGGAAAAGCTAGCGCAAACCATACAGCAGATGTCC
>DBFVHV010000102.1:0-2054 GCA_048524165.1 Streptococcus sp. | reverse complement strand
TCAGGCGGGGGATAAGCCAGAAGCACCAGCTCCAAAAACTGACACAGATACAAATACAAGTGAGGCCCCTCAATCACCTGAGGTTCCTTCAGTCAACGTTAATGGTCAACCTGTTATTACTGTAACGCCTGCAGCCCCAGTTATCACAGCAGCTGGTCAAACAATCGTTTCTACACAAAATAGCCAACTTGTTGTTGCTAACACTGACGGTACAACAAGTCTTGTTGCTCCTGAAGTAGCAGGATTCAAAGTGAACGCTGACGGTACATTGACTGGTAAAGGTGCCAAAGGTAAAGAAGTCACTCTTCCTAAGACTGGTGAAGCATCAACTGTAATCTTGACGCTTGTAGGAACATTCTTCCTTGCTCTTGCAGCCTTTTTGGGACTTAAGAAACGTGCCTAATCGTATAGATAATAAAAAACTGGATTCTTCCAGTTTTTTACTTTTTCTTCTGGTATAGTATAGTTATAGTGTCATTTCAGATGTATTATAGTATAACCTTTTCCTTAAATCAGGCAGATATGGAGCATGTTTCTGATAAAAAAGGTATAATAAAAACATGTAAAAAGCGTTTACAAGGAGGCTGCCATGGCAGAAATTGATTACAGTCAGGTGACTGGACTTGTTCATTCAACTGAAAGTTTTGGATCCGTAGATGGTCCGGGTATCCGTTTTATTGTTTTTATGCAGGGCTGTAAGATGCGTTGCCAATACTGCCATAACCCAGATACATGGGCTATGGAGTCAAATAAGGCTGTTGAGCGTACTGTCGAGGATGTTTTAGAAGAAGCTCTTCGTTTCCGTCATTTTTGGGGTGAACAAGGTGGTATCACCGTATCTGGTGGTGAGGCCATGCTTCAGATTGATTTTGTCACAGCCCTCTTTACGGAGGCTAAAAAGTTAGGTATTCACTGTACACTTGATACCTGTGGTTTTGCTTACCGTAATACTCCTGAGTATCATGAAGTCGTTGACAAACTCTTGGCTGTGACTGATTTGGTTCTACTTGACATCAAAGAGATTGACCCAGAGCAACACAAGTTTGTAACTCGTCAACCTAATAAGAACATTTTAGAATTTGCACAATACTTATCTGATAAACAAGTACCAGTCTGGATTCGTCATGTTTTGGTACCTGGCTTGACTGACTTTGATGAGCACTTGGTTGAATTGGGTGAATTTGTGAAGACCTTGAAAAATGTCGATAAATTTGAAATTCTTCCATATCATACGATGGGGGAATTCAAGTGGCGTGAACTTGGCATCCCTTATCCATTGGAAGGTGTCAAACCACCAACTGCAGATCGTGTTAAAAATGCTAAGGCTCTTATGCATACGGAAACCTATCAAGAATATAAGAATCGTATCGGGGTTAAAACCTTGGATTAAAGAACGAGCTCTTGACAAGAGCTTTTTTACTTTGTTATTATTTAGGAAGCAATAAAAAAGCAGGTAAATTATGTTTCGTATTTTAAAAATTGATGATGACTTTGTTTACCTTAGTCATCCCGATGGGCGCCTGAAAAAAATAGATCGTGCCCTTTTTGATTTTGATATAACCTTAGGAGATCGTGTTGAGGTCTATCAAGATGGAGAATTGACAGTGGTTACTCCAGCGGAAGTCCAAACGGACTTGAGCCTTGAGGGAGACAAATCTGTTAAGTCTCATCTTTTGCAAGGGATTTTAGATCTTTTCCTTGAGACCCTCAATATTCACAACAATCATTTGGGTGACCTGAAGAAGATTTTCACGCAATTATTGATTACGCTCTTCATGGCTTGGAGCTTGTTGGGAGTTATTCTGGTTGAGCTTCTTCTCTTTGCAGAGTCAGTCATTGTGTTTGTATGGAGACTTTTGGTTCGCCTAGTCAAATTAATGCGTATTAAAGACAATACTAAGGTCTTGATTGATGAGACGCAAAAACGCCATGCTAAGCGTGAACGTCAGAAAGCTCAAAAACTTGAGCAAGAAAGACGACGTCAGGAAGAACAAGAAGAACGTGAGTATCTTCGTGAAACAGAACGTCAAAAGGAACTGATGATTGTTGAAGCA
>DBFVHV010000101.1:0-3868 GCA_048524165.1 Streptococcus sp. | reverse complement strand
TTCTCTTTCTACTACTTCTATAATCTTTTCATTCTATCCAAACCATGACTACACTCCAAAAGACAAAAAGAAGCCGTATGTTAACGACTTCTTCTCAAAGGTACAATTTTTTCATCTTGATTTTCTAGTTCTTGAGTCTGAGATAACTCTTCCTCGATAGCCTGAACGATATTATCTCGTTTTTCATTAGCAGCGATGTTTAAAACAAAAGCAATACCAACGGAAGTTACCAGGAGAGAGTTCCCCCCTTGTGAAAGGAAGGGGAAAGTAACCCCTGTCGATGGAATCAAACCTGAGATTCCACCGATATTAACAAAGACTTGCATAAGCATGAGAGCCCCCACACCAAGCGCCATCATAGAGTTAAATGGATTTCTAGCTTTTACTCCTACAATCATAATACGAAGAATAAGGAAAAAGAGAAGGGCCAAGATCAAACCAGCTCCAATGAGACCTAACTCTTCAATAACAATTGAAAACACAAAGTCTGTCGTTGCTTCTGGGAGATAACCAGTTTTCTCAATTGAATTTCCGAGTCCAAGGCCAAACCACCCTCCGTTACTCATAGCATAGTAAGAATGAGATAACTGAAGTCCTGAACCTGTTAAATCCTTAAAAGGATTAAAATAAGCTGCAAAACGCTTGGCAACATATCCAAAGACAGGTACCTTAGCCATGTTTTGTACTCCAACCAAAGCAATCAATCCAAGAAAAGCGGACGACAGTCCTACAATGCCAGCAAACAGTGCCGTGAACCAGCGATAGCCAACACCAGAAATTGAAAACATGACAACTGTTGTCAATACGATGATAGCCGCATTCCCCAAGTCCGGTTGGATAGCCACTAAGCCAATCATTACCAGCAAATAGTAACGCCAGTCATTAAGTTCTTTTTTATCCCTCGGTATCCACCTATTCTTAGTCAAGGCCTGATAGTCATAACGTTCTATAGCAGACTGTTGTTTTGAAAAGGTGTGCGCCAAATACCAAACTACAATAACCTTAAGATACTCCGCTGGTTGGAAAGAAAAGGGACCCAGTACAATCCATCCATTCGCACCATTAATTTCTTTAGTGAAAAACTTCGCAACAACCAAAAGCAAAACTTCAGCAAATAGAACAGCTCCTAATAACTTATCTTTTCTGAGGAAATTCAATTTCAATCGATAAATGAAAAAGATAAAGAATAAGGATAGTAGCCAGAAGGCGCCCTGGTTCATAACTGATGCGAAAGGATTGGCTCCATAAGTTACTAAACGAGCACTCGTTGTTGAATAAACCACAATCAAACCAACCACTGATAAAATTAAATATGGTATCAAGATGGTATAGTCCAAAAGATGTTTCTTTTCAATTTTCATATCTAAAAAACTCATACTTTCTATTACGTTACCCTACATTTTCAAAAAAACATAAAGCTAACAGCTTATATTATAACACTTTGATATCTTAAACTAAAGTAAAAGCTAAATTAACCGTTTTCATTACTAAAACTTTTATTTAATCTTTTATACTCAAATTCATTTGGCAACTAGCTTTCTGTGGTAATATTGCTAGTTCTCATATTTTCTTTAAGGATAAGCAAAAAAACGAGACTTAGGTCCCGTTTTTTATCTTATTTTGTACCGACACTGATACGATTTAGTGCTCGACGGAGAGCAACCTGAGCACGTTGAACTTCATCAATACGATCAGATTTGGTTGCTTCTTCCAAGTCACGTTCGGCACGTTGCTTGGCACGTTCGGCACGAGAAACGTCAATGTCGCGATCACGTTCTGCTGAATCGGCAACGATAGTAATGAAATCATCTTTAACTTCGATGATACCACCGTTTACGGCAATCCAATCGACGTGACTCTCGTCATCCACACGACGAACCTTGAGCTCATCCACCTCAAGTGGAGCAATCAAGTTAATATGGCCTGGCAAAATACCAATTTGACCATCTTTAGTAACCGCGTGGATAAAGCTGGCATGGTGGTCATATTTAAGACCATCTGGAGTTACCACTTGTACGGTCATTTGTGCCATATCTTCACCTCATTAGTAGCCCATAGCTTTAGCTTTAGCTACTACATCCTCAATTGGCCCTACGCTACGGAAGGCATCTTCAGGAAGATTGTCATATTTACCTTCAAGGATTTCTTTAAAGCTACGAACAGTTTCGGCAACTGGAACATAAGAACCTGGTTGACCTGTAAACTGTTCAGCAACGTTGAAGTTTTGTGACAAGAAGAATTGGATACGACGAGCACGCCCAACCAATGTTTTTTCTTCGTCTGACAATTCATCCATACCAAGGATAGCGATAATATCTTGCAATTCACGATAACGTTGAAGCACATGTTGAACTTCAGTCGCAACAGCATAGTGTTCTTCACCAACAATTTCAGGTGAAAGGGCACGTGAGCTTGATGCCAATGGGTCAACGGCTGGGTAAATACCCATTTGTGTCAACTTACGTTCAAGGTTGGTTGTTGAATCCAAGTGAGCAAATGCTGTAGCTGGCGCTGGGTCAGTATAGTCATCGGCTGGGACATAGATAGCTTGGATTGATGTAACAGAACCTTTGTTAGTTGATGTAATACGTTCTTGCAATTGCCCCATTTCAGTAGCAAGTGTTGGTTGATAACCAACGGCTGATGGCATACGGCCAAGAAGGGCAGAAACCTCAGAACCCGCTTGAGTGAAACGGAAGATGTTATCGATGAAGAGAAGCACGTCTTGACCTTCAACATCACGGAAGTATTCCGCAATTGTCAAACCAGTAAGGGCAACACGCATACGTGCTCCTGGTGGCTCATTCATTTGACCAAAGACCATGGCTGTTTTCTCGATAACGCCAGATTCTTTCATTTCCCAGTAAAGGTCATTACCTTCACGTGTACGTTCACCAACACCTGTAAACACGGAAATACCACCGTGCTCTTGAGCAATGTTGTGAATCAACTCTTGAATAAGAACGGTCTTACCAACACCGGCACCACCGAAAAGTCCGACTTTACCACCTTTAAGGTAAGGGGCAAGCAAGTCGATAACTTTAATCCCTGTTTCAAGGATTTCAGTAGATGTTGACAATTCATCGAAGGTAGGTGCTTTTTTATGAATTGGTTCACGCTCTGCATCATCTGCAAAAGGTGCTTCCAAGTCAATGGTATCTCCAAGCACGTTAAAGACACGTCCAAGAGTTTCTTTACCAACAGGAACGCTGATTGGACGGCCTGTGTCCAGAACTTCTAGTCCACGAGTCAATCCATCAGTAGATTCCATGGCAATGGTACGAACCACACCTTCTCCAAGTTCAAGAGCTACTTCGAGCACGATACGTTTAGACTTTTCTTCATCAGTGTAAACGACCAATGCATTGTTAATCTCAGGAAGTTTATCACCAGCTGCAAACGCTACGTCTACAACAGGACCAACAACCTGAGCAATTTTGCCTGAGCTCATTGTTTTCTCCTTATGATAGTTTTCTGGATGACAATCATCCCTTTTTTTGTATGTCAAATCAAGACAAATCTCTAGCTATTCAAGTGCACTAGCACCACCAACAATCTCAGTGATTTCCTGAGTAATGGCTGCTTGACGTGCACGGTTGTATTGGATTGTCAAATCGTTAATCACATTCTTAGCATTATCAGTGGCAGTCTGCATTGCAGTCATACCAGCAGCATGCTCAGCTGTTTTGGCATCTACGATAGCACCGTAGATAAGACTCTCAGCATATTGTGGCAAGAGTTGATCCAAAATAGTATCACGATCCGGCTCCAATTCAAATTTGGTCATCACGTGACCTTCAGATTCATTAGGATCCAAATCAGCAATCGGAAGCATTTGTTCAACACGAACTTCACTAGACAAACTATT
>DBFVHV010000100.1:0-3805 GCA_048524165.1 Streptococcus sp. | reverse complement strand
GTGTCCATTGTAGGAAACTGCACCAGTAAGTGTGCATTCAGGGTTTAAGTCCCCCATTCTGTTGATAGAACGAAGCAAGGTTGATTTTCCTGATCCAGATGGCCCGATGAGGGCTGTGATTTCATTTGGATAGAAATCCATAGTCACGTTATTAAGGGCTTTTTTCTTATTGAAATACACCGATAAATCATTGATTGAAATGATTGGTTCAGTCATAAGTGCTCCTTTCTATCCAAAGCGTCCTGATACATAGTCGTTGGTTGACTGTAGAGCAGCATCTTGGAAGATTTTCTTGGTTTCATCATATTCGATAAGATCACCAAGGTAGAAGAATGCTGTATAATCACTAGCACGCGCTGCTTGTTGCATATTGTGCGTCACGATGATAATAGAGTAATCTTCCTTAAGTTCAAACATGGTCTCTTCGAGCTGCATAGTAGCTACAGGGTCCAATGAAGCTGCAGGTTCGTCCATGAGGAGAATCTGCGGTTTCACGGCAATAGCTCTTGCAATACAAAGACGTTGCTGCTGACCACCTGAGAGGGTAAAGGCAGATTTATGAAGGTCATCTTTAACTTGATCCCAAAGTCCAGCTTGCTTAAGTGATGTTTCAACAATCTCATCCAAGGTTTGCTTATCTCTTACACCTTTACGTTCGTGAGCAAAGGTGATATTTCTGTAAATAGACTTGGCGAATGGATTTGGACGTTGGAAAACCATTCCAATATGTTTACGCATTTCATAAACATTGATATTACTTGCGTTAACATCGACTCCTTGATAAAGGATTTGTCCAGTAACCTTGGCAATATCAATCGTATCATTCATACGGTTTAGACTACGAAGAAAAGTTGATTTACCGCATCCTGAAGGCCCAATAAGAGCTGTGATTTTATTTTTCTCGAATTGCATGTCAATGCCTTTGATAGCTTCTTTTTGACCATAGTAGACATGCAAGTCCTTTGTTTCAAGAGCGAGCTCCTTCTCTGGGAAGGTGATAATATGACGCTCGTCCCAATTGTATTTTGTCATGATAACTCCTTTAAGCGGATGTTAATTTCTTATGGAGGTAAGCTCCCAAACGACGTGCACCAAAATTGAAAATCAGAATGAAAATCAAGAGCACTGCTGCTGAACCAGCAGATACTGCAGTGGCGTCAGGTGTCGTACCTTCAGAGTTGACCTTCCAGATGTGAACAGCAAGTGTCTCTGCTTGGCGGAAAATCGAAATTGGACTAGAGATGCTAAGCGGATTCCAGTCGCTCCAGTTAAGTGCTGGTGCAGATTGACCTGCTGTATAGATAAGCGCTGCTGCTTCTCCGAAAATACGACCAGAAGCAAGAACGATACCAGTAACAATACCAGGTAAGGCTTCTGGAACAACAACGTGACAGATAGTTTCCCATCGAGACAAACCTAGAGCTAGGCCAGCTTCACGTTGGGTATGGTGAACGGTTCTTAAGCTATCTTCAACCGTACGAGTCATTTGTGGCAAGTTAAAGACAGTTAAGGCCAAGGCACCTGATAGGATTGAAAATCCATACTGAAATTGGACAACGAAAATCAAATAACCGAAGAGTCCGACCACCACTGAAGGTAGTGATGATAGGATTTCAATACAGGTACGGACAAAGTTGGTGAGTCGGCCTTTTTTGGCATATTCTGATAGGAAGATACCAGCTCCCATTGAAAGAGGAACCGAAATAATTAAGGTAATCACCAACAGGAAGAATGAATTGTAGAGTTGAACCCCAATTCCTCCGCCAGCTTTGTAAGATGATGATCTACTAGTCAAGAATGACCAACTGATGTGTGGAATCCCGCGAACCAAGATATAGAGAATCAAGGCTGCTAGGATTGTTACAATAATGCCAGCAATCACATAGAGCATGCTGATGGCAATTTTATCGACTTTTTTAGCGTTCATAATTTCTCTTTCTCTCACGGGTGATAAATTTCACCAACATATTGAAACCAAGACTCATCAATAAGAGCACCAAGGCAAGTGACCAAAGGACATTGTTTGAAACAGTTCCCATGACTGTATTTCCGATTCCCATAGTCAATACAGAGGTCAATGTTGCTGCTGGTGTCGTTAAAGATGTTGGAATCACTGCGGAATTTCCGACAACCATCTGAATGGCAAGAGCCTCACCAAAGGCACGGGCCATACCAAAGATAACAGCCGTGAAAATACCCGGTTTAGCCGCATTAAGTGTCACACGCCAAATAGTTTGCCAGCGAGTAGCTCCCATGGCAAGACTAGCTTCACGATAATGACGTGGTACTGCACGAAGTGTATCTGTTGTCATAAAGGTTACGGTTGGTAGAATCATGACGAACAAGACAAAGGTCCCTGAAAGGATACCAAAACCTGTCCCACCAAAAATGAAGCGAACAAATGGAACCACGACTTGCAGACCGATGAATCCGTAAACAACAGATGGAATCCCAACTAAGAGTTCAATAGCGGGTTGTAGGAATTTAGCGCCTTTAGGAGAAATCTCAGTCATAAAGATGGCTGCTCCAATGGCAAATGGCGTTGCAACCAAGGCTGAAAGTAAGGTAACCACAAATGACCCTAAAATCATTGGCAGAGCCCCGAATTTGCCTTCAGACGGTGACCAATCGCCACTAAATAGAAACTCGATCAAGCTGACTTTATTAACAAAGAAAGTCGCCAAGCCTTTTTGAGCAACGAAAAGTAAAATCATGGCTACGATAAAAACAATCAAAGCTAGGCAAAGGAAAGTGATTGTTTTACCAAACTTCTCGAGGCGTGAATTTTTAGAGGGTGATGTTAATTGTTTCACCAATTCTTCATTTTTCATGCTTACTCCTCACTCTTCTTTGTAACCTTGCCGTCAGCATCCTTAGTAACCTTCATGGTGTGAATTGAAATGTATCCCATTTTTTTAACGACATTTTCTTGAACCTCGTCACTCATCATGTAGTCTAAGAATTGTTTGGTGTAGCTATCAGGTTGCCCTTTAGTATACATATGCTCGTAGGACCAAATAGGCCAATCGTTTGTCGCAACATTTTTCGCATTAGGTTCAAATCCATTTAGTTTCAATGTTTTAACTGAATCATCAAGATAAGCAAATGATAGGTATGAAATAGCACCTGGTGTCTGAGCGACAATTGACTTAACCATTCCGTTAGAATCTTGCTCCTGGGTACGGATTGGTGATTTGCCATCCATAATCACAGCATCGAAAGTTGCGCGTGATCCTGAGCTAGCTGCACGGTTAATGATAGTAATTTCCAAATCCTGTCCACCAAGCTGTTTCCAGTTTGTGATTTCCCCAGTGAAGATTTTGCGAAGTTGTTCTGTTGTCAAATTATCAACGGATACTTTCTGATTAGTGATAACTGCAATACCTGCAACTGCAACTTGAAAGTCAACGAGCTTACTGGCATCGATTCCAGATTTTTCCTCGGCGAAAAGGTCACTATTCCCAATTTCAACAGCACCTGATTGCACTTGGGAAAGTCCAGTACCAGAACCGCCTCCTTGGACGTTAACCACATTTTCAGGATTCTTTTCAGCGAAACCATCTGATGCTGCTTCGACTAAGGGTTGAAGGGCCGTAGAACCAACTGCTGTAATGGACTGACCACGGTCAATCCAAGAGGCACAACCAGTTAAGACTAGCATGGCCATTGCCAGTGATAAAATCACTGCAAGGGCTTTTGTTTTTTTCATTTCTGTCCTCCGACATGTTGTCACAAAATTTAACTAATGCCTTCAATATATGCTGTTAAAAGACATTAAATTAATTATACCAAGTCTAGGGTAATT
>DBFVHV010000099.1:0-5432 GCA_048524165.1 Streptococcus sp. | reverse complement strand
TCCACCAAGTCTTTGGGTAGCATAGATAGCGTGCATAGTCTCAGCAAGACTAGCATCCACACCGTGGTCAATCAAGTAGGCCTTGATAGCTTCATATTTGAACCCCATAAATTCTCCTTCAACTAAAAAGATAGTGCCACTTCATTCTAAACAGTCCTTTTTGTAATCAATAGAGAGAATATTTAGTCCCAAAGAAAAGCTTTTCTATCTATACTAGACATTCTAAAAATTTCAAAGTATCCCGAACAACATAAAAAGCGACATCCTCAAAAGGACGTCGCAACGTGGTTCCACCTTAGTTCGTGTACGACAAAAAATGAGTTTGCCCTACACCTCTGATTGGCTCTAACGTGGCCACCGTTTTATGTTTGCATAAAAAGTTAATCGAGTAGTCCCAATCATGTCCTCTGCGTGATTCCCAGCGACACACGCTCTCTGAAAGATTTCCCATGACTGATATGTCTCTATGCGTTATTATAGCATGAAACTGTAATTTTTCAAGCTAATTATCTCTTTTATTAATTAATTCTAAAATTTTATCTGACTAGGAAAATCTGATAGCTTTCCTAATCCAAAAGTTTCGTAATATTTTTGATTTTCTTGACCTGTTTAGCAGAGCCTTTGATAATACGAACAGAGCCGTTAACAGGCAAGGTAATGGCCTTGGTTGGCAAGTAAGTCACCATACGCGTCAAGCGTTTCATGGTACTATCTTCACCATTCAAATCATTGTGGAAATCCTTAGAAATCGTGAGGTCCAAGTAATACTCATAGACACGTTTTCCAAAGTTTTCCGCAGAAATTTCATAAAGCTTGTCAGCCCACATAGTCTCGTCTTTTTCTGGCGTTGCTATAGCCGCTTCCAAAATGGCCCCAGCTAAATCATTATCATGATAATACAACGTTCCAAACATCTGGTCTGTGATGACATTGTTCAAATAAGGATTTCCATGAGCAATGATAGGTGTGCCGCTCGCCAAGGCCTCCAAATAAGTCAAACCTTGAGTCTCACTGGTTGATGCCGAGATGAAGAAATCAGCAGCCTTATAGTAAAGTGCTGTTTCGCCAGGTGCAATCATACCTGTGAAAACCACCTTATCCAGAATACCAAGTTTCTTGGCTTGGGACTTCAGGTCTGGTAGGTAAGGGCCATCGCCAGCAACAACTAACCGAACCTTATCGTCTTCCTCTAAAACCGAAGGTAGAGCCGCCAGAACTGCTTGAATATTTTTCTCATAAGAGACACGAGACAAGCTCAACAACATGGTTTCATCAGAAGCAATACCAAGCTTGGCTCTCAAGTCCGCCACATCTTCCTCAGTAATCTCTGGACGCTGGAATTTTTCAAGTTCAATACCTGTTGGAATGACCCGTTTTTCAGCAGCAATCTTGTACTTGAGTAAAAGGTCATAAACAATCTCACTCGGACAGATAACCCCATCCAAGTCACTCATAAAACCACGAACAATGTACTTAACCATGCTCGGACGAATAACCATACCTTTGGCAATATAGCGGACATAGTCTTCATACTGGGTATGATAGGTGTGTACAACAGGAATCCTCAGTTCACGCGCAATGGCAATCCCTAGAAGCCCCAAGGAGAACTCTGTCTGCGTATGAATAATATCAAGCTTATACTGTTTTGCAATCTCTAGAGCCTTAGAAAAGCCACGATAAGCCACTCGGCGATCCTTAAAAGCAAAGAAAGGCACACTAGGAATACGGACAATCTGCCAGTCTTCATAGCGGTCAACATCTCTATCAGTCGTAGTAAAGATAAAGACAGTATGCCCCATTTTTTCCAACTGCGTCTTCAGTGTGCGAATACTCGTCGCAACACCGGATACCTGTGGAAAATAGGTATCTGTAAACAATCCGATACGCATTTAAATCTCCAATACTTCTTTGTAGGCTTCAACAAGTTTCTGAGCCACATCATCAATCGAACGACTCTCTGCAACCTTGTAACCTTCTTTACGTTTGTCCACTTTACCATCGATAATATCTTGTAAGGCTACTACAAATTCGTCCACGTTATGCCCAAGTGAGGCAGATTTCTCATCAACCCAACCCTCATAAACAGGGATATCACGCAAGACCACATGTTGATGACTAGCAAAGGCTTCCAGCACCACAATCCCTTCTGTTTCTTCGTAAGATGGGAAAAAGAAGGCATTGGCACCACTCATAGCTCCCTGGAAGACAGCTCCCTTGAAATAACCTGGGAAGCTGACATTATCAGGATGCTTGCCATTGACAATGTCTCGAATCTTTTTAGGAATTAGCCATTTACTGATACTGCCTAGCCAAATGAAACGAACATGTGGCATTTTCTCAGCCACCTTGACAAAATCTTCAATTCCCTTGCGTTGAAAATAAAGGCCAGCACAAATCACAACTGGCTGTCCCTCCTCGATACCAAAGTAATCTCGGAAAACTTCTTCCTTGCGTGGGTCCTTGCCGTATTTTTTCAGATCAATCCCGTTTGAAACAGCGATAATCGGCGTAGTCACCCCATAAGATTGAATCAATTTTTTGGAATACTCAGATGGTGTAATCACATAGTCAGCCTTTTGATACATGTGGGCCAAATATTTCCCAAAAAGTGGCGCCATGAGGTTAGACCCAATGAATGAATTTTCAAAGTCCTCACGTGTCGAATGACCATGCATGATGACCTTCTTACCACGACGTTTTGCTGCATGCAACAACATCAAGCTGCGCGGTCCATAAGTATTAATATGAACGACATCGTAATCACCCAAGATGTCCGTTGTATAGGGAATCCCCGCCAAGTCCAAGGCATGCATCTGATGGTGGAGAGCCCGTCCGATTCCTGATTTTTCAAGAACCGATTTTCCTTCAAGATAAAGTAGAACTTTCATACTCTTCATTATAGCTTAATTTAGTAGAAATTTCATCCTGCAGTTGGCTTTATCTTGATTTCTCATTTAATGAGATAGGCATTCCAACACTAAAAAAGATCGAGCATTCTCGATCTTTTAGGTCATCATCTTAAACGTCTTTACGGCGACGATGGCTATATGCTACACCCATGACTGCTGCCATTTCTGCTGCCACACCGAGGGCAAGCAAGGCAGTATCGTTAGCTTGACCAGTCTCTGGAAGTTGAGGTCCTGATTTCTCAGAGGATTGAACTGGCTTAGCTGGTTTTGGCGTCACCGGTGGAGTAGGCGGTGTTGGTGGTGTTGGCGGAACCACTGGTGGTTTTGGTGGGACACTTGGTGGTGTCGGTGGTGTTGGCGGTGTAGGAGGTTTTGGTGGAATGAAACTATTGTTGAATTCCGTATCCAAAGGAAGGAGAACCGCTGCTACAAGCAGATTTTCCTTTTCACCCACAGTCTTAGTAACAGTCACTTGGAATTTGGCCACCATGTTATCATAAACCACGTCGGCTTCATTGCCCTTGACTTCTTCAACAGTGTAGTAGTAAACACCTGGTTTATCATAGACAATGTTATCGAAACTAATGTTTCCTTGTGCATTATTGGTTACTGTTTGGATAACATTACCCTTGTCATCCTTAAGGACGAAACTAAACTCACCATCTTTGAGGTTACGACCAGCAAGAACCTTGGTCAATTCGAATTTAGCCTTGGCTGGTTGCACTTCTTTCACATAGTTATTGAAAACTGTGTCCGTTGGATTAGCAACAGTTGATACCAAAGCATCACCATCTCTTGTTACTGTAATCCAAACAGTTGCTTTCATACCATCATAGATGATATCTTCGTTAGTTCCCTTAACTTCTTCAACCGTATAAGTGTAAGTTCCTGCCTTATCAAAGTGAAGTTCACTAAAGGCAACACGACCATCAGCTGTATTTCCAACAGTTTCGACAATATGGCCTGCACTATCTTTGAGGACAAATTGGAACTCATTAGCAGTCAAAGTTTGGTTGACACCTGCCTTATTCAATTCCTTACTGAACTGAATAGCGGCTTTAGCTGGAGTCACAAACTTGTTGTTAAAGATAGTGTCTTTAGGATTAACTACAGTTGAAACAAGAGCATCACCATCACGAGTCACCGTGATAGAAACGGCAGCTTTCATGCTGTCATAAACAATGGATTCATCTTTACCTGTAACCTCTTCAACAGTGTAGTTGTATGTACCAACCTTGTTAAAGGTCAACTCACTAAAGGCAACCTGACCGTCAGCTGTATTTCCAACAGTCTCAAGGACTTTTCCAAAACGGTCTTTAAGGACAAATTGGAATTGATCTGCTTTTAGATCTTGCTTAACACCTGCCTTGGTCAATTCCTTACCAAATGCAATTTTGGCCTTGGCTGGTGTTACCAATTTATTGTTAAAGATAATATCTTCTGGATAGGCAACCTTGGCAACCAATCTAACTTGGTTATCTACAGTTTCACGAACAACCTGAATAGTGATATTAGCTTCTAGCTTATCATATACCACATCTTCATCATTTCCTGGAACTTCAGTCACACGATAATGATAGACGCCTGGCTTGCTAAGTGAGAGATCTGAAAAGACAATTTTACCCTTGGCATCATTAGTGGTTTCTCCTAACTCAACAGGATTGGCACCATCAGTCACATCAAGGAGTTTGAATGTAAACTCTTTATCTTTGAGGTCTCTACCTGTCAATTCCTTCTCAAGTTCAAGATTGAAATGAGCGAGGTTATCCCCGATGGCATCTCCACGACCTCCAACCAAGCGAATGGTTGACTTGTAAGAATCAGAAACAACATCGGCATGAAGCTTAATGCGGTTGACAGGGTTGGTTGCCTCTTCAACAGGTTGTGTCAAACGGGTTTGATACCAAACATAAACCATGCGGTCTAACTGATTAAGTTTAAGCTCAAAATGGGTGTCGTCATAAGAGAAACTCTTAATCAGGTCCATAGCTGATCCCTTGTCAATCCAAGGATCTGCTGAATCAATGTAGCGAAGCTGTAGAGAACCGTCCACAAATCGTTGATTGTCAGACCAAGTGTCAATCAATCTCAAGTTGTTAAGAACACGACGTGAGTAGTTAAGACGCATCTGCCAATTCAAAAGCGTAGGATCATTCTTGTCTTGACTACCCCACTTAGAAATAACCTCTTGACCCGGAGGCGGTGATTGCACTTTACCCACTGTAACCTGAATAATACGTCCCTCAAAATCAAGAGTAAGATGTTCCCCTTCTTCTACTTCTTCAGAATATAGGGTATCCAACTCCAAACTCATAAGCTTATTGTTTGGATGGGTCTTGAAATAATTATTAAAAGTCGTTGTGACACGATTCTTTTCAGGATCAATCTGTGCAAGACCCACAATTTCATTTTCAGGATTATAGACATTGATGTCATAACTAGTACGGAAACGTATTTGCTCAGGCAAATTAAAAATGACCTGATCCCCTTCATTGATGGTCATATCATCAGGGAAAGGAATAT
>DBFVHV010000098.1:0-3585 GCA_048524165.1 Streptococcus sp. | reverse complement strand
GGATATCCTCCTTTTCTTCCCTTATTGTACCATAATCAGACTAAATCTTACTCGCTTTTAAAAACAATGTGACAAATTGTCAGAATTTTGCTATAATTGTAGAGTAATTTATAATTTTTTGGAGTAACTATGAAAGTCATCAAATTTGGCGGAAGCTCACTCGCTTCAGCTACACAATTAGAAAAAGTCTTGAACATTGTAAAATCTGATCCTGAACGTCGTTTCGTCGTTGTTTCTGCGCCTGGTAAACGAAACGATGAAGATACTAAAGTAACAGACGCTTTGATTAAATACTACAAACACTATACAAAGGGAGCTGATGTTAAAGCTGATCAGGAATGGATTATTAATCGCTACCAGGCTATGGTGGACGAACTAGGTTTCAAATCAATAGAAATGGCTAAAATTGCCAAAGCTATTACTGACCTCGCGACGCTTCCTATCGAGGATAACGATTTCCTCTATGATACCTTCCTAGCTGCTGGAGAGGACAATAATGCAAAATTAATTGCTGAGTTTTTCCGCAATAACGATATTGAAGCACGCTACATTCATCCTCGCAAAGCTGGTATCTTGGTCTCAAGTGAGCCAGGTAACGCCCGTATTCTTCCTGCTTCATATGATAAGTTAGAAGAACTTCGTGAATCAGATGAGGTTCTGATTATTCCTGGATTCTTTGGAGTCACCTCTGATAATCAAATTTGTACATTCTCACGAGGAGGCTCTGATATCACAGGCTCTATCGTAGCGGCAGGTGTTAAGGCTGACCTATATGAAAACTTTACAGATGTAGATGGTATTTTCGCAGCCCACCCAGGTGTAGTACATGAACCACACTCTATTCCAGAGTTGACTTACAAAGAAATGCGTGAGTTGGCATATGCTGGATTCTCGGTTCTTCATGATGAAGCTCTCCTCCCAGCATATCGTGGTAAGATTCCATTAGTTATCAAGAACACCAATAATCCGGACCACCCAGGCACACGTATTATTCTTGAACACCAGGGAGCAACTGTTCCAGTTGTTGGTATTGCTAGCGATGACAAGTTTGTCAGCATCAATATGAGTAAATACCTCATGAACCGCGAGGTAGGTTTCGGACGTAAGGTACTACAAATCTTGGAAGATTTAAACATCCGTTGGGAACACATGCCTTCTGGAATTGATGACCTTTCAATCATTATTCGAGAACGTGAACTTACCCCAATCAAAGAACAAGAAATCCTCTCTTACTTGACGCGTGAACTTGGTGTTGATGAAGTTGAAATTGAACATGGCCTTTCTATCCTCATGATTGTTGGTGAAAATATGAAAGACCACATCGGTGTTACAGCGACAGCAGCCAAAGCACTCTCTGAAAGACACATTAACCTTGAAATGATTTCTCAGGGGTCAAGTGAAGTTTCGGTCATGTTTGTAATTGAAACTGAACAAGAAAAAGCAGCCGTTAGAGCACTCTATGACGCATTTTTCCGTAGCAACGACTAATTTTATAACCTATCTCCTACAAGGGATAGGTTTTTCTTTATAATGAAAATATATTCAACTCTCACGATACCTAGTCCAATAACAAATTTTCTGATCAATAATGCACAATTTATTCCAAATCAAAAAGTACTAACTTTCGTTAGTACTCTTTTTACAAGATATTTTCGTAAGTTTCACGAACGGCATCTGGCCAAACTGAAGTTTGAACCTCACCGATATGTTTCTTACGTAGCAAGAACATAGCCATACGTGATTGACCAATACCACCACCAATTGTTAGTGGGAATAGCCCATGTAACAAGGCTTGGTGCCAATCTAATTTCAAACGATCTTGGTCGCCAGTAATTTCAACCTGACGTTTAAGGGCATCTTCATCAACACGAATCCCCATTGATGACAACTCAAAAGCATGTCCTAATTGCTCATTCCAAACCAAGATATCTCCATTCAAACCACGGTAACCATTCTCAGACTCAGTTGTCCAGTCATCATAGTCAGGTGCACGACCATCATGGGGCTTCCCGTCAGGAAGAACACCACCAATACCAATCAAGAATACAGCGCCATATTCTTTAGTTATAGCATCTTCACGCTCTTTTGGTGTCAAATCAGGGTACTTCTTAACAAGCTCTTCTGAATGGATGAAGGTAATTTTCTTAGGTAAAACAGCTTCAATATCGTAACGTGCCTCAACAGCAAGCTCAGTCAAACGAATGACTTTGTAGATTGTCTCGACGGTTTCCTTCAAATACGCAATATTTCGATGTCCATCAGGAATAACCTTTTCCCAATCCCATTGGTCAACATAAACAGAGTGCGTTGCATCCAATGAGTCTTCATCTGGACGAAGAGCCTTCATATTAACCACGAGCCCTTCACCTTCATTAAAACCAAAACGAGCCAAAGTATGGCGTTTCCATTTTGCTAATGAGTGAACAACTTCGTAGGTTGCGTCAGGAATCTGAAGTACATTAACAGTTACAGGATTTTCAATACCACTTAAATTATCCTGCATACCATCCCCGACCTTACTCAAAATAGGCCCTTGCACTTCAACGACGTCAAGTTTATCAATTAAATACCGCGTAAAAGTATTTTTTACAAAAGAAATTTCCTCTTGTTGATGAATGAAGCTCTTCTTCATACGCTCCTCCTTTAAAAAATCGATAAGCCTATTATACTCCTATTTTTTAGAAAAATAAAGAAATTTTCCAACAATTTTGAAAATTTCTTGTTTATTATGTTAGGTTTTATTACATTTCTTAGTCAGCTTTACAACTGCTTCTGTCCGGGCAGTATGAGGAAACATATCTACCGACTGAATATAGTTCACATCATATACCTTAGCTAAAGAAACTAAATCTCTTGCCAAAGTAGACACATTACATGAGACATATACCATTTTTTTGGGAGTATATTCCAGTATAATTTTGAGTAACTTATCATCCAAACCCGTTCTCGGTGGATCTACAATAAGAGCATCCGCTCGATAGCCTTCCTTATACCAACGAGGAATAATATCTTCAGCTTTCCCTACCTCATAGTGAGCGTTATCCAGTCCAAGTGACTCAGCATTTTTTCTAGCATCTTCGATAGCTTCCGGAATAATATCCATCCCCCGAATGGTGCTCACTTTTTTTGCAAAAGCAAGTCCAATAGTACCAACACCACAATAAGCATCAATAAGGTGTTCAGACTTATCCACTTCCAAAGCTTCAACTGCCTGACCATAGAGCACTTCAGTTTGCTTAGGATTCAACTGGTAGAAGGCACGAGGAGAAAGTGCGAAGTTATAATCTAACACCTCTTCTTGGATTGTATCTTGACCCCAGATAATTTCCGTCTCTAGGCCATAAATCTCACTAGATTTCGAATAGTTATAATTGACAGCAACAGTTACAATTTCAGGATAACTTAAAATCAACTCCTTCACCAACTTAGTCAAGGAAACAGACTTAGATGTTACAAAAATTAGCTGAACTTGATTAGATCCTAAAGCACGTCGTATCATAACTGTGCGAATACCAGAAATTTTGCGCTCATTATAAATCGGTAACTTGTATTTATCTAGCAAATTTGTCACCCTATTCATAATCG
>DBFVHV010000097.1:0-5333 GCA_048524165.1 Streptococcus sp. | reverse complement strand
ATGAATAACATGCGCTCAGGATTATATTGTTTAACGTCAAAGGCAGATAAAAATGTCTTACCAGTACCTGTGGCACTGATAACAAGTGCCCTGTCTTTTCCCTGTTCCCGAATATTTCTGAGTCCTTCAAGTGCAGCTTCTTGCATTTTATTAGGAACAATTTTTTCAGCTGAAAAAGGGAGCTTTTCTTCATCATTAATCTTTGTGAGACTAATGACTTTCTTTCTCTTTTTAGCATAGGTTTCTATTATTTCGGGTGTTAGTAACTCTGATTGTTCCCAAATACGGTCAAATTCTGATTTGGTATTTTGAATAAACTCCCCGTTATGAGTAGAGGTCAGTTTGATATTCCACTCATAATTAATTTTTAGAGCTGTATGTGTGAGGTTTGAACTACCTGAAATCAGTACCTGTTTACCAGTATGTTCGAAAAGATAGAATTTGGCGTGCATCTGCATTTTTTCGGGCGTTAAACGGACTTCAACGTTTTTAAGTTTTAGTAGCTCACGCATTGCATCAGGGTCATTGAAATCTAGATATGGAGAAATCAAGATTCTTCCTGGCACTTTCTTGTCCATTAGGTCTGATAATTGCGACTTAATCATAGCAATTCCATTTTTAGTGACAAAGGCGACAGAAAAGTAGAAAGCAGTACACTTACTCAATTCTTCCTGTAGGTCTGTCAAGACATAGCGTTTTTCATCACTATTATTCACAATAATCTGAGGAGAATAGCCACCCTCTTGATATTTAATGTTATCAACAAAACCAAACTTAAGTGATTTTATCAAAGTGTCCTGAAATAAATTAATTCCCTCTGGCATTGTATAATCCCTTTCTAAGTTGCAGGATAAACCTATTATAGCAAATACTAGTTATTAAATTGGTTTAGGTAGAAACTTTTGATTGTTTTTTCCAATTCTCACTTGCATTCGAATAAACATATCTCTTTTTTGTTCTTCTAGGCTTGGCTGCTCATGGATAACCTCACAAAGATAGTCTCCAATAATTTGATAACCTTGTTGACGAATATCTAAGAGAAATTGAGGCAAGAGCTTGATTTCTTCTTCGAATGATTTACAGTAACGTATAGCGTAGTTACCTTTTGGGAGTATGCTTTTGGTTAGATGAGAGTGATAGATGGGTTCATCATCAAATAGTGTAAACTCCTTGGAATCAAAGTTTTGACTGATGAAATTCTCTTTTGGCATAATTGAACCTACTCGACTAAAATGATTGAAAAAAGGATTGTATTGCATGATTTCTTGCTTAAAACACCGTAGATGGAGTTCGTATTCCTCGGTTGACATCTGATAGATGTTTGAATCAATCTGAAAGCGATAAAGAGAACGTTCAGGAAATGTTTGGATTTCCAAGTGTTCAGAGTGTGATTTCCTCTGGTAGAGCAAGGCTCCAGATTGATAGATTTCAATTTCTCGAAGTTGTTTTTGGATACGTTTTTGTTCTTCAATGAGTTGTTGGTACTTGTCGATAATCAGTTTGTGAAGGTGTGAATTTTCTATATCAGACAGGATTTCCTTAATCTCTTCCAAAGAGAAATCAAGTTGACGCAAATACTGTATGGCATCCACTAGGGATGATTGCTCGATTTGATAGCTTCTATAGTTGGTTTCAGGGTCGACTTGATATGGTTTCAATAGACCAATCTGGTCATAGAATCTTAGCGTACGAATAGGGATATTATTTAATTTGGAGAACTCTCCAATCCGTAAAATGTCTTTCATTTTCCACCAAACTTTCTATTGACTCTCTAGTTACTAGAGACATTATAATATATTTGTGAAATAAATAACAACCTTTATAGAAAGAAGGCGAAACCTATGAAAAATACTAAAATTCGTGCAGTACAATTTGGTTGTGGGAAAATGTCTCAAGTTCTTTTCAAATACATGTTAGATCATGGTATTGAAATCGTTGGAGCGATTGATAATAATCCAAATATTGTTGGTCAAGATGTTGGTGATTTTGCAGGACTCGGTTATAAAACAGGTGTCTTAATTTCAGATAATGCAGAGGAAGTCTTTAGCAATTGTGATGCTGATATCGCCATTGTGACAATTCTTTCCTATATGCCAGAAATGTATGATTTCTTCGAAACAGCTATCAAGCATGGGGTTAATGTTATAACAACTTGTGAAGAAGCTATTTATCCTTGGACAACCTCACCATCTGAGACCAATCGCTTAGATAAAATAGCAAAAAAATATGGCGTGACAATCATGGGATCTGGGATGCAAGATATTTACTGGATTAATATGCCCTGTCTTGCCATGGCAGGGCTCAACAGAATCGATAAGATCAAAGGTAAGGTTAGCTATAATGTAGAAGACTATGGACTTGCTCTTGCAGAAGCTCATGGTGCTGGTTATGATTTAGAACGATTTGATGCTGAAATCGCAAGTGCTGAGAGTTTCCCATCTTATATGTGGAACTCTGCTGAAGCTATTTGTTCAAAAATGAATTGGACCATTAAGGATATTTCTCAAAAGAGTGTTCCTTATGTTCTAGATGAGGATGTCTATTCTGAAACTCTTGGTCGAATTATTAAAGCAGGTGACGTGACAGGTATGTCAGCAGTAACAACGATTCATACTCATCAAGGAGTTGAGTTTGAAGTGGAGTGCATCGGTAAGGTATATCGTGAAGATGATGGAGATATGTGTGACTGGGAGATTACTGGTGAGCCTAACCTTGTTTTCTCAGTGTCAAAACCAGATACAGTAGCACATACCTGTGCAACTATTATCAACCGAATTCCTACAGTGTTAGATGCACCAGCTGGCTATGTGACATCTGAAAAAGCGCGTGAAGTTGAATTTCCTACTTATCCATTGCATATTTACGTTAAATAGTAAAAAGTTCTCCCTCAGAAGTTATCAAGAGGGAGAACTTTTTGATAGTTTTGAGTTAAACAACTTTCTTATTTTAGGACAATAACATGAAGGTGATGGATTGGTGATAATTGCAATTATAGGAGTAACTTTGGTAGGTTTTATTATCACAAACCAGATGAATCAACCAGCTTGTTTGCATACTAACCACTATGCTAGCGGTGATGGGAGGTTTGGTCACTTGAGTAAGGGCTCCAAGGGTAAAGTATAGAAAAAAGGTTTCACAGTAATTTCGAGAGAATTTTTTTCTATTTATACTAATTGTTCTTTGTAACTGGTAAACATCTCGTCAATGTCATCTTCAAGCAAGTGATAGATTTTCCAGTCAAATTCAGTTCTAGCAACTTCATCAACCAAGACTGTATAGCAAAAATCCATGTAATCTTCATAAAAATCAGAGATGAAGGGGAGGAGTATGTCACTAATGTCAGTTGAATAGAGTTTTTCATCAAGATGTTTAAAGAGATAGTCTGTACCCGTAATCGTTTCATTCTTGAGTTTTTGTGCATCCTCTAGGTTAAATCCATCACTTTGGGGATTCAGAAAATCATGTTTTACTAGCCAGGCGACGAAGATACTGAGATGAAAAGCAGCTCTTTTACTAATCAGTAGCATATCTGCTTTGCTGAGTTTTTCTGAAGGAATATCATTTTCTTCGCAATAGAATACAAGTGCTTGATCGAAAAAATAATCTGCTCGGTCTATGGGAAAGTCTAACTGACTTTCTTCTATCCTTGTCTCAGGATGTTCAACCACACTTGATTTTTTCTTAAAAAAGGACTTTAGTTTTTTGAACATGTTTATACCTCATATAAAAATATCCCATTATTTGACTAATGGGATATCATTATTATTTCATCGTTGGGAACAACAAGACATCACGGATGGTTGTTGTATCAGTGAGAAGCATGCAGAGGCGGTCGATACCGATTCCGAGTCCACCTGTTGGTGGCATACCGTATTCGAGGGCTTCGACGTAGTCGTAGTCGATACCTGTTGCTTCGTCATCACCGAGTTCTTTAGCAGCAGCTTGTGCTTCGAAACGTGACAATTGATCGATTGGGTCGTTCAATTCGGTGAAGGCGTTTCCGTACTCTTTAGTCATGATGAAGAGTTCGAAACGGTCAGTGAAACGTGGGTCTTCAGGATTTTTCTTAGCGAGTGGTGATACAGCAACTGGATGACCGTATACGAATGTTGGTTGAATCAAGGTTTCTTCAACGAATTCTTCGAAGAAGGCGTTGATGATGTGACCAACTTCAGTGTAGTGTTTTTCAACTGGAACATTCTTTTCAGCAGCGATAGCTTTAGCTTCATCCAAAGTCATATCTTGCCAGAAGTCCACACCAGTGATTTCCTTGATAGCGTCAACCATGTGGATGCGTTTGAATGGTTCGTTGATCTTGATTTCAGTTCCTTGATAGTTGATAGTTCCATCACCTTTAACCGCTTTAGCAGCGTGTTGGATGATACCTTCAGTCAAGTTCATGATATCGTGGAAGTCAGCGTAAGCTTGGTAAACTTCGATAGATGTGAATTCAGGGTTGTGAGTGGCATCCATACCTTCATTACGGAAAATACGTCCGATTTCGTAGACACGTTCCATACCACCAACGATGAGGCGTTTGAGGTGGAGCTCAGTTGCGATACGAAGCACCATGTCAATGTTTTGTGCGTTGTGGTGAGTGATAAATGGTTTAGCAGCGGCACCACCAGCTTCATTGTGAAGAACAGGTGTTTCTACTTCAAGGAAACCTTGGCCATCGAGATAGCGACGGATTTCAGAGATGATTTTTGAACGTGTGACAAAGCGGTCAAAGCTTTCACGGTTAGAAATCAAATCGAGGTAGCGTTTACGGTAGATCGTTTCAATGTCTGAAAGTCCGTGGAATTTTTCAGGCAATGGACGAAGAGCTTTAGACAAGTGCGTGATATGAGTAGCCTTGATGGAAAGTTCTCCCATATCTGTACGCATAACTTCACCTTCGACACCGAGGAAGTCACCAAGGTCAGCTTTCTTGAAGATTTCGTAGTTTTCTTCACCGACAGCATCTTTACGTACGTAGATTTGGATTTGACCATCGCGGTCTTGGATGTGGGCAAAGCCAACTTTACCTTTACCACGCTTAGTCATCAAACGACCTGCGATAGTAGCAGTTTCGTTGATTTCGTGCAATTCTTCTTTTGTTTTATCAGCGTATTTTTCTTTTAATTGACCAGATGTAGCTGTGCGTTCGAATCGCTTACCAAAAGGATCGATTCCTTGTTCAGCCAAGGCCGCCATTTTTTCACGACGGACAATCTGTTGATCGTTCAATTCTTCCATGTGTTGATTTGACATGTTAGTCCTCCATAAAATAGTCGTAATTATTGTATCATAAATCATCTTCTAAAGATAGAACAAATGACTAAATGTCAGAT
>DBFVHV010000096.1:0-4918 GCA_048524165.1 Streptococcus sp. | reverse complement strand
TGTCTTAACTCAATTAAAATTCTACCCCTTTATGAAAACGTAGTCAAGTAATTATCAAACTTTTCTGAAAACAAATAAGACCACCCTTGGGTGACCTTATTCCTATTATTCTTCAAATTCAAAACCTATTGCTTCCATATCGTCCAAGCCACCCAAGTTCGACACCTTAGTCTAGCCTCGCTCGGTAAGAACTGATGCAGCAAATTCTGCACGAGGCCCCATTTTACAATAGAGGTAAATTGAAGCGTCTTTTTCAGCTGGAATCTCAGCAGAAAAAAATTGTGTATGAGGAATCAAGAGGGAATTCTTAACATGACCTTCTGAATACTCTTCTGGACTTCTGACATCAATTAACAGTCCACCCTTAGCTAAATCATATTGAATCTGTACTAAATCCATCTTACTCACCAAACCAAATCTGAATTTCTCGAGCCGCAGATTCTTCTGAATCAGAGCCATGAACGATATTTGGAATCATGTCCTCATCTGGTGCTGTTGCAAAGTCTCCACGAATCGTTCCAGGAGTAGCTTCCCCAGGATTAGTTGCTCCCATCATATCACGCCATGACTTGATAACACCTGGGCCAGACATAATACCAATAACTGCTGGACCACTCATCATGAATTCAGAAATACTAGGGAAAAAAGGTTTATCAACCAGCTGAGCATAATGTTCTTTAAGACGTTCTTCGTCAAGCATCAGCATCTCCATACGCTCAATAACGAAGCCACGTCGTTCAATACGATCAAGCACTTGACCAATTAGATGGCGTTTAACAGCATCTGGTTTAATAATAAAGAATGTTTTTTGCATGTTCCCAACCTTCATCGTTTTCTTTCCATTTTACCATAGAAAATATCATTTTGCAGACCTAAACCTTATATAGTCTAAAACTATATCCACAGCCAGAAATTAACTATTTTTCATTAGTTCAAATAGGAAGTATTATAGATGTGAATAGACATTTCGAGGTAAATTTAATGACAAAATCTAAATTCCAATTAGTCGGTTCTCTTCTTCGTCCTGCGGATCTCCGTAAATACAAGGACGAAATCGAGCATCGAGACGACATCCAGTATCCTTTCTATGATGCCCTTCCTGGTTATCAAGAAACTGAAACTGCAGATATTAAGCAAATTGTGGCTGACCAAAAAGCTAACGGAATTGACATCCTTACCGATGGTGAGTTTGGACGTTCTATGTGGCACTTGGACTTTGTCTGGGGACTCAAAGGTATTGAACGCTACATTGCAGAGCATGGTTACACTTTTAAAGACCATGATGGTGGTCAATATGAAACACGTAAAGATATCGGTATTCGTATCACTGAGCCTCTCTCAGGTAAAAACCACCACTACCTAGATATTTACAAATTGGTTAAGGATGAAGCTGGTGATGAAGATACCAAACAAACTATCTGGGGACCTGCTCATGCCTACACTGAACTTGCTATCTTTGATCGTTTGGCTGGTCCTGGACAAGTCTATGAAACAAACGAAGACCTAAAAAAAGGGTTGATTAGTGCCTATAAAGAATTCTTGGATGAATACAAGGCTGTTGGTGGTAAAATCGTTCAATTTGACGACTGCCTCTGGGAACTCTTTGACCCATCAAACCCTGCAAGTTTCTTTGCAGAAGGAAATGCTGATTTGGCAGAATTGGCTGATGAGTTTGTTGCTATCAATAACGAGGTTGTTGACTATGCTCACGAACTTGGTTTAACGGTTTGGACACACAACTGTCGTGGTAACTATGAAAGCCGATCTGCTGCTGAAGGAACTTACGACGCCATCGCTAAGAAATTCTTGGCAGAGCAACACTATGACCGCTTCTTCCTTGAATGGGATAGCGATACAGCTGGTGATATCAAAGCTCTCGAAGCCCTCAAAGACAGCAAAGCTGAAGTCGTACTAGGACTTTTGTCTTCTAAAACGACTGACCTTGATGATGAAGAACGTGTTCTCGATTTGCTTGAAAAAGCGAGTCAAATCCTTCCAAAAGAACGTCTCTTCCTCTCTCACCAATGTGGTTTCGCCTCATGTGACTCAGGTAATGAGTTGGCAACACCTCAACAATGGGCTAAAATCAAACAAGGTCAAGAAATCGCTAAGAAATTCTTTGGCTAATCAATATTTCTATTCGCTCCTCTCTAAAACGAAAAGCCTTCACTCGTGTGAGGGCTTTTTATGTTAGCATTAAGCATCTATAAAAGTTTGCAAATCCTTAAGAGCTCTCTCGGCGATCTTTTCATAACGCTCTTTCTTGTCACGAATACGTGGGCCTTCTAATTCTTTGATAATACCGAAGTTAACATTCATTGGTTGGAAATGCTTGCTTTCAGCATGGGTCACATAATATGGAAGGCTACCGATTGCTGTTGTATGAGGGAAAATAACTTCATCTTCACCCTTAAAAAGACGGGCCGCATTGATTCCAGCAACCAAACCTGAGGCAGCTGATTCAACATAACCTTCAACACCAGTCATTTGTCCAGCAAAGAACAAATTAGGGTTTGATTTTGATTGGAAGGTCTGTTTAAGCAAGTTTGGCGAATCCATGTAAGAGTTACGGTGCATTACTCCATAACGTACAAATTCTGCATTTTCAAGACCTGGAATCATTTGGAAGACACGTTTTTGCTCTCCCCATTTGAGGTGGGTTTGGAAACCAACGATATTGTAGAGGCTACCAGCCGCATTGTCCTGACGGAGCTGAACAACCGCATAAGGTGTCTTGAAGTCACCATCACGTGGACCCTTATAATCTTCAGGATACTCCAAACCAACTGGTTTCATAGGGCCGTAGAGCATTGTCTTAATACCACGTTTAGCCATAACCTCGATAGGCATACACCCTTCGAAATACTTTTCTTTTTCAAAAGAATTCAAAGGAGCTTCTTCAGCTGTAGTCAAGGCCTCATGGAAGGCCATGAACTCTTCCTTAGTCATTGGACAGTTTAGATAAGCTGCTTCACCCTTGTCATAGCGTGACTTAAGGTAAACCTTGTTCATGTCGATAGTTGTTTTATCAACAATTGGTGCAGCGGCATCATAGAAATAGAACCCGTCTCCACCGTTAAGCTCATGAATCTTTTCAGCTAAAGCATCAGAAGTTAAGGGACCTGAAGCAATAACTGTAATAGCATCATCAGGAATTTCTGTGATTTCTTCACGGATAACTTCAATTAAGGGATGACTTTCAATTTCAGCTGTCACTGCTTCTGCATAGCCTTCACGGTCCACCGCCATGGCACCACCTGCTGGCACACGGTGAGCTTCTCCATTACGCATAATGATAGAGTCCAAACGACGCATTTCTTCTTTTAGAAGCCCTACAGCATTGGTCAAGCTATCTCCACGGAAAGAGTTAGAGCAAACCAATTCTGCAAAGTTTGTTGTCTTATGTTGCGGCGTTGCTTTGACCCCACGCATCTCATAAAGTTTTACCGGAATTCCACGTTTGGCAATCTGATAAGCTGCTTCAGAGCCGGCCAAACCAGCTCCAATCACGTTAATATAATCTGCTTTTGATTGAGACATGACACTAATACCTCTTCGGGAATAAGATAAATCCAATCCCCACAAATCTTTCTTCATTTTTACTCTATAGTAGTATAGCAAAAAACTCCTCGTCTGGCGACTAGGAGTCATTTGAGTTTAAAGGGGTAAAATGATAGTTACTTTAGCACCACACGTTGTATGGTCATTTGAAAGAGAAAGACTACCATGGTGCAATCGAACAATATCATTAGCAATACTCAGACCAAGTCCGCTGTGATTACGACTCTGTCTACTTTTATCTTCCTGATAAAAGAGCTGAGTAGCCTTTGCAAGAGATTCAAGAGAAAATCCAGGTCCAGAATCAAGGCAGATAAACTTGAATTCATCAGATGCGATTTTGGTGAACAAGGTTAACTGACTGCCACTAGGTGTATGTTCCACAGCATTCGAAACAATATTCATAAAAGCTCGATTCAACAAGGGCCTATCCCAATTGCCCATGATGTCATTCTCAATCTGCTTCTTGTCACATAAAACTTTGATGTGTTTTGTTTGTGCTAGGGATAAGGTTTGGTCGTAAATGTCTTCAACAAAGTCCTTGACCGAAACTTCTCCAAGCGTCAAGGTTTTCTTCAAACTCATTTTATTGAGTTCGGACAACTCTTGAACATAGGAATCAACCTGTAAAATCCCTTTTTGAAAATGTTCTAACAAGTTCGTTTGTTCTTCATCTAAGGACGTCATAGCTAAGAGTTCTGCATTGCCACGAGCAACTGTCAGTGGTGTCTTCAGGTCATGGGTTAAGGCTGAAATCTGATTTTGCTTATCCTGCTCTGCCTTCCAATTTTCCATCAAAGAGTCACGGAGCGCAGTACGCATGCGGTCCAAGCCACTTAAAACCTGATTAAACTCCTTAATGGTAGACTGGGAGGTTTGAAAATCCAAATCTTGCTCTGCTATTTTCTCAGTTGCCCTCAGTATTGGTCTAAGCTGTTGGCGTAATTTATGAGCATAGAACAATGTTAAAACGACAAATATGAGTAATATGGACACCATCATTGAGCCAATCATCATAAGATTAGCATTAGGAAAATGCTGATTCAGCCACTCATTACCATACCGAGGTGTTAGTTGGTAATTGACAATAACTATCCCATCTGATCGTTCAAATGACTGAAAATACCCATATATGCCACCATGAGCATTCTTGAATTGGTAATTTAACAAGGATTCCTCTTGCAAATTAACAGGCATGTTAGACTTCTTAAGCTTAAATTCCCTAGTTAAAAAGACATAACTAGTACCATTGGGTAAGATATCGGGATTAAAGACCTTAGATGTCTCAATATCATTCCTCACAGCATACAAATCACTCTCTACCTGATTTGCTGGAATCACAAGGCCAAAACGATACCCC
>DBFVHV010000095.1:0-2478 GCA_048524165.1 Streptococcus sp. | reverse complement strand
TCACCTGCATGTATATAGTCATTCGCCTGAGCTTCAGTTACACGGTGTGTTGAGAACACAAAAGCTCTTAACAATAAAATCACTACAATGGCAAGAACTGCTATGATAATATTTCGAATTAAATCTCTCTTAACCATATTTACTCCTTATGGGTTCTAATAAAATCATAACATAAATAGCTAAATAAAAAAAGAGGGGGTGAGCAAGCTTAGCACTCCCCTCCCTCTCTTAAAACCACCAATTAAAGCATTTTAAAGCTTAATAATCTTCAAGAAACGTTTGCATATTGACATCGTCTGGCACCAAGGCAAGGTATTTTTCTGCTGTTACACGCGCCTGGTCTCTGTAACCAAATTCTCTTAGAATATATGCATAATCCTGTAAGAATTCAGGATTATCAGCCAAATCTTTAGACAAATCTTGATAGATTTGAAAGGCTTCTTCTTCATCATCATCAAGTGCTTGATAAGCCCTCGCGATATTCCAACGAGCCAAAACAGAATCAACCTCGTAATCAGCTAAAGCTAAAAGATCATCGAAACGTTCTTCTTCCAAATAAAGAGTACTTAAACGTAAGACGATTTCATCAGTATCTTCCGCTAGTGGTAACGCCTGCTTCAAATAGGATTCAGCCGACTGAGTGTCATGTAATTCATAGGATAACTGTGATGCTAACAAAAGTAATTGAACATCAAAAGCATTCTTCGAAATGCCTTGCTGCGCCATACGTAAAGCTTCCTCTGTTCGATGTTCAGCGTGAAGCGATAAGGCGTAAATATACTCGTAACCTTCAAAATCGGCTGATATGGTTTCTATCTGCTTGAAGTAAAAATTAGCTTTTTGATACTCTTCTTGATCATATAGTAGAGTGGCTAATTCAAAAGCAATGGTATCATCGTATTCAATTTCGATGGCTTTTTCCAAAAATTCACGAGCAGCTTCAAATTTACCAAGACTGGCATAAGACTTACCGATACGCTCATAAGTAGAAACACCAGTTGTTGCAAGAAGATCACGATTATCCAGTTTGGCATAGTATTGAATGGCTTGCTCAAAGTTTCCGAGTTCAAACTCCATCTCAGCCAAACCGAAAATAATCAATGAGTCATCTGATAGTTGACTTGCCTCCAACAACTTGTCACGGGCTACATCCGTTAAGCCCTCCATTTGGTAGAGGTCTGCCTTTACAATTAAAGCAGACAAATAGTCCTCAGATTCCTCAGGAATAGCGTCTAAATAGAGAAACGCTTCTTCAATATCACCATCTTCGGCTGCAATTTGGGCTAGGTTAACATTGACCTCAGGAAAATCAAAACGAACTTTTTCGTAAATTTCCTGTGCCTGTGGTAAAAAGCCAATAGACTCCAAATATTCGGCCAACTCAACAAGAACCTCTGATGGGTCCTCATTTAAAGCTTTTTTAAAATATTTATCCGCATGGTCTAAATCTTGCTTCCCAATAGAGGCAACCATTTTTTCACTATTTAACATCGTCTTTTTGTCCTTCAATTTCACTGTCATCTTGGTAAAGATTACTTACAGAACGGTACCAATCAAAAATTTCCCTAACAACAACCTTAACAGAAGCGTAAATTGGAATACCCAATAAGACACCCCAAACACCGTAAAGAGAACCTGCTGTCAAGAGAATGAACATAATGGTAATAGGGTGAATGCTTAGTTTATTTCCCAAAACAAGTGGAGAAACAAAACGTCCTTCAATAGTTTGCTCGATAACAAAAATGATGAGGACCTTGATTAGCATAGCAGGACCTTGAACCAATCCCATGATAACAACGGGTACCATAGCTAGAAAACTTCCAAGATAAGGAATCATGTTTAGAAATCCCGCTAAAATACCAAACGTCATGCCATAACGAAGCCCAACAATCTTGAACATGATACAGAACATAATTGCCACGACAATCGCTACTGTCACTTGACCTTGAACATAACCTTCAAGCTGATTATTGATATCTGAAAGCATACGGACAGTCGTTTCACGAAAACGTGTCGGTAAAGCTGAGACAAAGCTATGTTTCATCTTTTGACTATCTCTTAAGAGATAAAAAAGAATGAATGGTGCCAAAATGATAGCAACTGTTACTCTTGCTACTGTGCTAGCAAAGGTTCCAATCCAAGTCAGAGCTGAAGTAGAAAAGTTCTCAGCATAATTGACCATTCTCGCTGAAAAATCACTGAGCATGGCCTCTAGCTCTCCGTGAAAATTGGCAAGAATAGGAAGTTGCAACCAACGTTCCGTTTCACTGTTTGCCCGAGCAATGTATGATGGTGCATTTCTAATCAAAATCAAAATTTGATCTTGTAAGTTTGGAATAGCCGTCGAAATTCCCCAAACTAAGAGCAAGGCAAGAATAGCATAGATAACCAAGATAGACATGGTTCGGTTTAAACCAGTTCTTTCGACTAACAGCACCAAAGGTTTTATCAAATAATAAAGAAGCATGGAAATAACCA
>DBFVHV010000094.1:0-8621 GCA_048524165.1 Streptococcus sp. | reverse complement strand
GGCTCCTGCAGCAACATCAGAAGCAGCGCCAGCTAGTGAAGCACCAGCAGCTTCAGAAGCTCCTGCACCAGTTGCTGAAACACCTAAAGTGTCAGCAGCATCAACTCCTAATACATATCCTGTTGGTCAATGTACTTGGGGTGCTAAATCATTAGCATCATGGGTTGGTAATTACTGGGGTAATGCTAAAAACTGGATTGCTAGCGCACAAGCAGCTGGTCACTCAGTTGGTACAACTCCTGTAGCCGGTGCGATTGCGGTTTGGCCAAATGATGGTGGTGGTTATGGTCACGTAGCTTATGTTACATCAGCATCAGGTGCAAATTCAATTCAAGTTATGGAATCAAACTATGCTGGTAATATGTCAATCGGTAACTACCGTGGTACATTTGATCCAACTTCATCAGCGCATGGTGGTTCTGTATATTATATTTACCCATAATGAGTACAACAAAAGCGATTCGACTTTTCTCGAATCGTTTTTATTTTATATAAATATTATTTTCAGTCTGGGAAAATAATGTTATATGAAAAATATTCTAGAATGAGGGGAAATATTTTTTATCCTTGTTAAGTTCATGTGACACCATTTATTTGGCGTTGAAAATCAACTTAAAAAAAGGTAGAATGGTTTAGTAGATATTTTGGAGGAAATCATGTCTTATACGAATTTAAAGTTGTTTGCTTTGTCGTCTAACCAAGATCTAGCAGCAAAAGTTGCTGATAAAATTGGTATTGAACTTGGAAAATCAAGTGTTCGTGAATTCTCAGATGGTGAGATTCAAGTTAATATTGAAGAGTCTATTCGTGGTCATCACGTTTTTGTTCTTCAATCTACAAGCTCTCCTGTAAATGATAACTTGATGGAAATCTTGATTATGGTTGATGCGCTAAAACGTGCTAGCGCTGAGACAATCAGTGTTGTTATGCCTTATTATGGATATGCACGTCAAGATCGAAAGGCACGCTCACGTGAACCAATCACATCTAAGTTGGTTGCTAATATGCTCGAGGTAGCAGGTGTTGACCGTCTTTTGACAGTTGACCTTCATGCTTCTCAAATTCAAGGATTCTTTGATATTCCAGTAGATCATTTGATGGGAGCGCCTCTTATCGCAGATTATTTTGATCGTGCCGGTCTTACGGGTGATGATGTGGTTGTTGTTTCTCCAGATCATGGTGGTGTTACTCGTGCGCGTAAACTTGCTCAATGTTTGAAAACACCAATCGCTATCATTGATAAACGTCGTAGTGTTGATAAAATGAATACTTCTGAGGTTATGAATATCATTGGTAATGTTGAAGGGAAAACATGTATCTTGATTGATGATATGATTGATACTGCGGGTACCATCTGTCATGCAGCGGATGCACTTGCTGAAGCTGGTGCTACACATGTCTTTGCATCATGTACGCACCCTGTATTGTCAGGTCCAGCTCTTGATAATATTCAAAAATCTGCTATTGAAAAGCTTGTTGTGCTTGACACGATTTATCTTCCAGAAGAGCGTTTGATTGATAAGATTGAACAAATTTCTATTGCTGATTTGATTTCTGAAGCAATCATTCGTATTCATGAAAAACGCCCATTGTCACCATTGTTCGAAATGGGTCATAAATAGACTAAAGCTAGCCTAGGCTAGCTTTTTTGGTGTTTAAATGCGTTTGAGTTTTTGATATAATGTTAGGCATAATTGCAAAGAGGTAACTGTGATGGATTTAACACAACGTTTTAATAAAAATTTAGATAAGATTGAAGTCTCAATGATTCGTCAGTTTGACCAATCAATTTCAGATGTTCCAGGTATCAAAAAGTTGACGCTTGGAGAACCTGATTTTACGACTCCAGATCATGTGAAAGAAGCAGCTAAAACTGCGATTGATGCGAACCAGTCACACTATACAGGTATGGCTGGACTTCCTGATTTGCGTCAAGCTGCTGCGGATTTTGTTAAGGAAAAATACAATCTAACTTATAACCCAGATAATGAAATTTTGGTAACTATTGGGGCCACAGAAGCTCTTTCTGCGACTTTAACAGCTATTTTGGAGCCAGGTGATACGATTCTTTTGCCTGCACCAGCCTATCCAGGATATGAGCCGATTGCAAATCTAGTTGGTGCTGAAATTGTTGAAATTGATACAACAGCTAATGATTTTGTTTTGACACCGGAGATGTTAGAAAAGGCAATTTTGGAGCAAGGAGATAAGCTCAAGGTTGTTTTGCTTAACTACCCAACCAACCCAACAGGTGTGACTTATTCACGCCAACAGATTGAAGATCTTGCTGAAGTCTTGAAAAAATATGATATTTTTGTTGTTAGTGATGAAGTTTATTCAGAACTAACTTATGTAGATCAACATGTTTCTATTGCTGAATATTTGCCTGAGCAAACTATTTTAATCAATGGCTTGTCTAAATCCCATGCGATGACAGGGTGGCGTATTGGTTTGATTTTTGCCCCAGCAATTTTGACGGCCCAGTTGATTAAGAGTCATCAGTATTTGGTGACAGCTGCGGCGACCATGGCACAGTTTGCAGCTATTGAAGCCCTATCAGCTGGTAAGGATGATGCGCAACCAATGAAAGATGAGTATTTGAAGCGTCGTGATTATATCCTTGAAAAGATGCCTGAACTTGGTTTCAAAATTATTAAACCTGATGGTGCCTTCTACATCTTTGCTAAGATTCCAGAAGGATATACACAAGACTCCTTTAAGTTCTGTCAAGACTTCGCACGTGAAAAAGCAATTGCTATTATCCCTGGTGTTGCTTTTGGGAAGTACGGCGAAGGCTATGTTCGCTTGTCGTATGCAGCTAGCATGGATACTATTGAAACAGCTATGACTCGTTTGAAAGAGTTTATGGAAGAACATGCAGAAGCTTGAGAGTAGGGGGATTGTCCTCTTCAATCGTAATTATCGTGAGAATGATAAGCTGGTTAAGATTTTTACTGAACAAGCTGGTAAAAGGATGTTTTTTGTTAGAGGTGGTGGGTCAGGTAAATTGAGTGCTGTGATTCAACCTTTAAACATCGCTGAATTTATGATGACTGTAAATGATGAAGGTCTATCTTTCATAGAGGATTATAGTCAGTCAGAGTCTTTCAAGGAAATTACAAGCGATATTTTTAAGCTGTCTTACGCGACTTATTTAGCTGCCTTGACTGATGTGGCCATTGCTGACGGTGTGGTAGATGCGCAATTATTTGCATTTTTAGAGAAAACCCTTGAGTTAATGGAAGAGGGCTTAGATTATGAAATATTGACTAATATCTTTGAGATTCAAGTTTTGGACCGTTTTGGCGTACGATTGAATTTTCATGAATGTGTCTTTTGTCATCGTGTTGGTCTTCCTTTTGATTTCTCGTATAAGTTCTCAGGTTTACTTTGTCCCAATCATTACGAAGAAGATGAAAGGCGTAGTCATTTGGACCCTAATGTGCCTTATCTTTTAGATCGTTTTCAGGGTCTTTCGTTTGAAGAATTGAGAAGCATATCTGTTAAGGATGATATGAAACGAAAGTTGCGACAATTTATTGATGAGCTTTATGATAATTATGTTGGGATTCATCTTAAAAGCAAGAAGTTTATTGATAATCTAAATTCTTGGGGTTATATTATGAGTAAAGAAGATAGTGCTGATTAAGCATTGTCTTTTTTTGTTTCACGTGAAACAGGAAAGTGGAGGTTTTCAGTCTCAGGGGTTAAAATGCAAGTCAGTTCGTGCTATAATAAGAGAACAATAAGCTGAAAGACTCTGCTAGGGATAGTGACCGAGGAATGTCTATTTTTGTTCCAGAGTGATTTATTGATAGAAATCTGAGTCTATTGTTTAAAAGCAGAGGATGAGAGGGAGAATGCTATGCATGTAATTGCAGTGGATGCTATGGGTGGTGATAATGCGCCACAAGCGATTGTAGAGGGAGTCAACCAAGCTTTAGCAGATTTCAAAGATATTGAAATCCAGCTTTACGGTGACGAAGCTAAAATCAAAAACTATTTGACAGCGAATGAACGTGTGAGCATTGTACATACTGATGAAAAGATAAATTCGGATGATGAGCCCGCTAAAGCAATTCGTAAGAAAAAGAAAGCTTCGATGGTTTTGGGTGCACAAGCCGTTAAGGAGAAAGCAGCGGATGCTGTAATCTCTGCAGGGAATACAGGTGCCCTTTTGGCTGCTGGTCTTTTTGTGGTTGGACGTATTAAGGGAGTTGAACGACCAGGTCTTATGTCAACTATGCCAAGTTTTACTGGGCAACCTTTTGACATGCTTGATTTAGGAGCTAATGCTGAAAATACAGCTAATCACTTGCATCAATATGCTATCTTAGGCTCTTTCTATTCTAAAAATGTACGTGGAATTGCTAACCCTCGTGTAGGCCTCCTTAATAATGGGACTGAGGAAACAAAGGGGGATAGTCTTCGTAAGGAGGCTTTTGAGCTCCTATCCAAGGAAGCAAGCATTAACTTCATTGGCAATGTTGAGGCGCGTGAAATCATGTCTGGAGCTGCTGATGTGGTGGTGGCTGATGGTTTCACAGGAAATGCGGTTCTTAAGGCAATTGAAGGAACTGGACTTGGTGCCATGAAGACTCTTAAGTCAGCCATCATGAATGGTGGTCTTAAAGCTAAGTTAGGTGCCTTCCTCTTGAAGGATAGTCTTAAAGGCATGAAAGAGACGATGGATTATTCAAGTGCCGGTGGCGCTGTTCTTTTTGGTCTCAAGGCTCCTGTAGTAAAATGTCATGGATCTAGTGATGCTAAAGCAGTTTACTACACCATTAAGCAGGTTCGTACGATGCTCGATACTAAGGTTGTAGAGCAACTAGTTGTAGCTTTCAGTCCGAAAGAGGAGGCTAACTGATGAGTAGAGTAGAGATTCTTCAGAAAATGCAGCTCGTTATTCAGGAACAAATGGGTAAAGAGGATATTGTTTTAACCGAAGCTACTAAATTAGATGACTTGGGTGTAGATTCAATAGAGCTTATGGAATTCATTATTAATTTGGAGGATGAGTTTGCCCTAGAGATTTCTGATGATACCATTGATCATATGGATAAGGTATCAGATTTGTTAGACTATTTGTCTGAGCAATTGAATAATAAATAAGAAAACTAGACTCTAGTTGTTAGATTCTAGAGGAATACAATAATGAAGCAACTATATGTTGCATGGTTACCATTTTATTGGAGTGAGATAGGAAGCTAAAAGTTACATTGATTTAGCTCTATCACACTCCTTTTTTCTATACATTTTTCATTAAAAAACTCTAAATAACACCCTAAACACGAACATTGTTTTTTTGCTTAAGTAATAAAGTTTGTTATATGTTGGTTTTTGAATTTTGGTGTGGTATAATTAAGACGAATAAACTTGAAAGGCGAACAATTCTATGTCAAACCAACTGATTTATACTGGGAAAGCTAAAGATATTTATAGTACAGAAGACGAAAATGTGATTAAGTCGGTCTATAAGGACCAGGCAACCATGCTTAATGGTGCTCGTAAGGAGACTATTAAAGGGAAAGGTGTGCTTAATAATCAGATTTCGTCTCTTATTTTTGAAAAATTGAACGCTGCGGGTGTAGCTACTCACTTTATCGAACGTATCTCCGATACAGAACAACTTAACAAGAAAGTTACAATCATTCCTTTGGAGGTTGTGCTTCGTAACGTGACTGCGGGTTCTTTCTCAAAACGTTTCGGTGTTGAAGAAGGTTTGGACTTGAAAACTCCAATCGTTGAATTTTACTACAAAAACGATGATTTGGATGATCCATTTATCAATGATGAGCATGTGAAGTTTTTGGATATTGCCAATGATGAGCAAATTGCTTATATCAAGGAAGAAACTCGCCGTATCAATGAATTGCTGAAAGATTGGTTTGAGCAAATTGGTCTTCGTTTGATTGACTTTAAATTGGAATTTGGTTTTAATAAGGATGGTAAGATTATCTTGGCAGATGAATTTTCACCAGATAATTGTCGTCTTTGGGATGCTGAAGGGCATCATATGGACAAGGATGTTTTCCGTCGAGATCTCGGTAGCTTGACAGATGTGTATGAAGTTGTATTGGAAAAATTGCAAGGATTGAAGTAAAGTTTTACTTGGTCGTCACTACAGTCTTTAAGTAGAAATAGATAAAGGAAATAAAATGGATAAACGTATTTTCGTTGAAAAAAAAGCTGATTTTCGTGTGAAATCTCACTCTTTAGTAAAGGAACTACAGCATAATCTTCAGTTAAAAACCTTAAAGGACCTTCGTATTGTACAGGTTTACGATGTCTTTAATTTGGCAGAGGATTTGTTTGCGCGTGCGGAAAAACATATCTTTTCTGAGCAAGTGACTGACACTGTTTTGGATGAAGCTACAGTTAAGGCTGACCTTGAGAAGTATGCTTTCTTTGCTATCGAAAGCTTGCCTGGTCAATTTGACCAACGTGCAGCATCTTCACAAGAAGCTTTGCTTTTGCTTGGTAGCTCAAGTGATGTGACGGTGAATACAGCACAATTGTACTTGGTTAACAAGGATATTGATGCGAATGAATTGGAAGCTGTCAAAAACTACCTCTTGAATCCAGTGGACTCTCGTTTCAAAGATATTACTGTTGGCATTGCCAAACAGGACTTCTCCGAGTCTGACAAGACCATTCCAAGCTTGGATTTCTTTGAAACTTATACGGCAGAAGAATTTGCTCAATATAAGGCTGAGCAAGGATTGGCCATGGAAGTGGATGACCTGCTCTTCATTCAGGACTATTTCAAGTCAATTGGACGTGTGCCAACTGAGACAGAGCTTAAGGTGTTGGATACTTACTGGTCTGACCACTGCCGCCACACAACTTTCGAGACTGAGTTGAAAAACATCGACTTCTCAGCTTCTAAATTCCAAAAACAATTGCAAGCGACTTATGACAAATATATCGCCATGCGTGATGAGTTGGGACGTACGGAAAAACCTCAAACCTTGATGGATATGGCGACTATTTTTGGTCGTTATGAGCGTGCCAATGGTCGTTTGGATGACATGGAAGTGTCTGATGAAATCAATGCCTGCTCAGTTGAAATTGAAGTAGATGTCAATGGTGTCAAAGAACCATGGCTTCTCATGTTCAAAAACGAAACTCACAACCACCCAACGGAAATCGAACCATTTGGTGGAGCGGCTACTTGTATCGGTGGTGCCATTCGTGACCCATTGTCAGGTCGTTCATACGTTTACCAAGCTATGCGTATTTCAGGTGCGGGTGATATTACAACACCAATCGCTGAAACACGTGCTGGGAAATTGCCGCAACAAGTCATTTCTAAAACAGCGGCTCATGGTTATTCTTCATATGGTAACCAAATTGGTCTTGCAACAACTTATGTTCGTGAATACTTCCACCCAGGTTTCGTTGCCAAGCGTATGGAGCTAGGTGCAGTTGTCGGTGCGGCTCCTAAGGAAAATGTTGTCCGTGAAAAACCTGAAGCTGGTGATGTGATTATCTTGCTCGGTGGTAAGACTGGACGTGACGGTGTCGGTGGTGCGACAGGTTCTTCTAAAGTTCAAACGGTTGAATCAGTTGAAACAGCTGGTGCTGAGGTTCAAAAAGGTAATGCCATCGAAGAACGTAAGATTCAACGTCTTTTCCGTAATGGTAAAGTGACACGTCTTATCAAGAAATCCAATGACTTTGGAGCTGGTGGCGTCTGTGTGGCTATCGGTGAATTGGCAGATGGTCTTGAAATTGATCTAGACAAAGTGCCATTGAAATACCAAGGTTTGAACGGAACCGAAATTGCTATCTCTGAATCTCAAGAACGTATGGCCGTGGTGGTTCGTCCAGAAGATGTAGATGCCTTCGTTGAAGCATGTAACAAAGAAAATATTGACGCGGTTGTCGTGGCAACTGTGACTGAAAAACCAAATCTTGTTATGCACTGGAATGGTAAAACAATTGTTGATTTGGAACGTCGTTTCCTTGATACAAATGGTGTGCGTGTAGTCGTAGATGCTAAGGTGGTTGACAAGGATGTCAAGCTTCCAGAAGAACGCCAAACATCTGCTGAAACCCTTGAAGCAGATACGCTTGAAGTTTTGGCTGACCTTAACCATGCAAGTCAAAAAGGATTACAAACTATCTTTGATAGCTCGGTTGGTCGTTCAACAGTCAATCACCCACTTGGTGGTCGCTACCAAATCACACCAACTGAAGCTTCTGTACAGAAATTGCCAGTCCAACATGGCGTGACTCATACTGCTTCTGTCATGGCCCAAGGATTTAACCCATACATCGCAGAATGGTCTCCATATCATGGTGCTGCTTATGCGGTCATCGAAGCAACTGCTCGTTTGGTTGCTGCTGGTGCAAACTGGTCTAAGGCTCGTTTCTCTTACCAAGAGTACTTCGAGCGTATGGACAAACAAGCAGAGCGTTTTGGTCAACCAGTATCAGCTCTTCTTGGATCAATTGAAGCTCAGATTCAACTTGGTTTGCCATCTATTGGTGGTAAGGACTCTATGTCTGGTACCTTTGAAGAATTGACAGTACCACCAACCTTGGTTGCCTTTGGGGTGACAACAGCAGACAGCCGTAAGGTTCTTTCTCCAGAATTTAAGGCTGCTGGTGAA
>DBFVHV010000093.1:0-3451 GCA_048524165.1 Streptococcus sp. | reverse complement strand
ATGAATATACGATTATCATGTAAATCAAGGCACCTGGCCAAAAGCCAGACTGGCTTCAAATCATCTTAGACAAACATGGTTTGGAAGAGCAGAAATTCTCAAAATACAGCTGTGCCTATCATAAGTCTCAAGGTCTAGATTACGGGCCACGTCCAATTCAAGAAAAAGGAGGTGCCGCCTATGTCCAATCTCTTCAATTCTATCTTTAATGATGCGACCGCAACTGCAAGTCCCCTTCAACTCATGCTGGCCTTATTGGTCAGCCTTGTTTTGGGCTTGGCTCTGACCTGGACTTACAAATATCGAACCCTCTACACCAGAGAATTCGTCATTAGTTTAACCCTACTTCCATGTTTGATGACCCTAGTCATCTTTCTGGTTAATGGTAGTTTGGGAACCTCTATTGCCGTGGCAGGGACCTTTAGTCTGATTCGTTTTCGATCAGCGACTAGTGGTTCCAGAGAGCTAATTGCCGTCTTCATGGCCATGATTATCGGTCTGGCATCTGGGACAGGCTATTTGCTACTGGCCGTCCTCTTCACCACCTTTCTGTTGGCTGTTTGGCTCCTTTTGGAAAATCGTCAAAGTCGTACGGACAACCAACGTCGTAGGCTCCTGACCATTAATGTCTCCCATCAGGACCTGATTGACCAAAAAATCACTAAAGCCTTGCTCAATTTCACCAGCGAATGTGACCTAATCTCCCTTAACACCACAGGTGGAGGTGAGACCATGCAACTGGTCTACGAAGTGGACTTGAACCCCCAAGTGGACGACTTCCAATTGACTAATCACCTTATCTCAAATATTGAAAATTATGATGTTTCCCTAACCAAAAAAGCTAAAAAGAAAAAGAATCTGTAAAACAAAAAGACATCTTCGAAAATAAGTCGGAGATGTCTTTGTGTATTACAAATGATTTCTCAAAGAGAAATGAATTACTTAAACTTTTTTTGAATCTTTTTTCAATATAATCACTTCAGGCCTTGCTTCTTAGTCTCAATCGTTTGAGATAATCCTCAATAATCTGTTACTTCTTTTCGGTCATGGACATTGCTTTGCTTGCCTTGTCGTGCCTTAAGTACAGCTTCAACGTCTTCAGGGCTAACCCCTGTTTCAACTAACATGACGGCTAGGTGATAGAGGACGTCTGCTGTCTCGTTGGCAATTTCTTCTTTATCAGCATTTTTAGCTCCAATAACAACTTCTGTTGCTTCTTCGCCAACTTTTTTAAGAATCTTGTCTAGGCCCTTGTCAAAAAGGTAATTGGTGTAAGACCCTTCTTTAGGATTCTTTTTACGATCTAAGGCTTCCTTATAAAGTGTTTCTAACATAGCTACTCCTATCTATCTTGATTGTCATCATATATATCCGTAAAGAAACAGCTGTAGGCTCCTGTATGACAGGCTGCTCCTTCTTGTTCAACGGCGATAAGTAGGGTGTCCTGATCACAGTCAGTCTTGATGCTTTTGACATATTGGAAATGACCAGATGTGGCACCCTTATGCCAAAGCTCATTTCTGGAACGGCTCCAGTAATGCATTTGTTTGGTCTCAAGGGTCAACTGATAGGACTCCTCATTCATATAGGCCAACATGAGCACCTGTCCCGTCTTGTAATCGGTCACAATGACTGGCACCAGTCCTCCTTGTTTGTCAAAATCAAGTTTAACCTCTGTCATTGTCTCACCTCAATTCCTGCTTTTGCCAAGACTTGTTTGGTTTCACCTATATTTACCTCACCGAAGTGGAAGATAGAGGCTGCCAATGCACCAGTCGCTGTTGTCTTTTCAAAGACTTCGACAATGTCCTCAATATTTCCCGCGCCACCAGAAGCAATGATTGGAACATCGACGACTTCTGCCACACGATTAAGCATTTCCAAATCAAAACCAGACTTGGTGCCGTCCTTGTCCATACTGGTCAAGAGAATTTCTCCAGCCCCCAAGGCGACGACTTCTTGAGCCCATTGAATGAGATCCCTACCTGTGTCCTTTCGTCCTCCTGCCACAAAAACATGCCAACTCCCATCAGCCATCTTTTTAGCATCAATCGCAGCCACGACACACTGATTCCCGAATTTTTGAGCACACTCAGCGATTAGTTGAGGATTGACAAGGGCTGAGGAATTGACAGCAACCTTATCAGCACCGGCTTTGAGCATCTTATTCATGTCTTCAACTGAACGGATACCACCACCAACTGTGAAGGGGATAAAGACCTGATCGGCGACGCGTCGCACCATGTCAACCGTTGTTTCACGATTATCTGAAGTCGCTGTGATGTCCAAAAAAACAAGTTCGTCACAACCAGCCTCATAATAGGCACGCGCAGAATCAACAGGATCACCAACATCTGTCAGATTCACAAAATTAACGCCCTTGACGACACGTCCATCCTTGACATCCAAACAAGGAATAATACGTTTTTTAAGCATATTAACCTCCGAAAGACTTGAGCTGGTCTAAAGTGATATTACCGTTATAGTAGGCTTTACCGACAATGGTTCCTGCCACACCAATCTCTTGTAGGTGGTTTAAGTCGGCTACCTCCGCAATCCCACCTGAAGCGATGACTTTAGCGGTTGTGAGTTCAGATACCAAACGTTTGTAGTGATCAAGATTGGGTCCTGTCAGTGTGCCATCTCGATCAACGTCTGTATAAACAAAGAGGGTTACGCCCATCTTTTCCATTTCCTTGGCCAAGGTGATGTAGTCCACATTACTGGTTTCCAACCAACCTTCGGTAGCGACGAGACCTGCCTTGGCATCTATACCCACGACAATCTTATCGGCACCAAATTCCTCCAAAGCTGCTCTTACGAAGTCTGGATCTTTAACGGCCATTGAACCGATAATGATACGGTCGATGCCAACTGCCAAATAGTCACGAATCTGCTCCAAGGTACGGATACCGCCACCAACTTCGATGCCAAGTCCAGAAACCTTCTTGACCTCTGCAATCAAGTCACGGTTAGTGGCACGACCATCAAGGGCACCATCCAAGTCAACAACGTGAATAAATTCAATGCCCGCGCTCTTAAAGGTCTTTGCTTGCTCAATAACATCTGGATTGACAACGGTTTGTTGGTTGAAATCTCCTTTGAAGAGACGAACAGCCTGCCCATCCTTAATATCAATTGCTGGTAGAATTTGCATCTCCCCTACCATCCTTTCTAACTAAAAAGTCTTTGTTCTCACGAGCTTTTAGGCTTTACATAAACCTACAAACTGTTCAATAATACCTAAACCAATATCCCCTGATTTTTCGGGATGGAATTGGGCACCATAAACATTGTCTTTATGGATCATGGCTGGCACCTTGATACTATAATCTGCAGTGACATCAATATATTGGCTAGGGACATCCGTAAAATAACTGTGAACGAAGTAGACAGCTTGACCATCTAAACCATCTGTCAAAGGGCTAGCTTGCTTAACAGCCAAATCATT
>DBFVHV010000092.1:0-1608 GCA_048524165.1 Streptococcus sp. | reverse complement strand
TTGCAGAAGCTTATGCTGAAAATGGTGGTACACCTCACCTAGATCGTCGTCACACCGTTTTTGGTCACTTGGTAGATGAAGCCTCTTACAAGGTTCTTGATGAGATTGCCAATGTTGAGGTTGGAGCTCAAGATAAGCCGCTTGAGGAAGTTGTTATTGAAACGATTGAGGTAGCAGACTAAGATGAAAATTGGAGACAAGCTTAGGGGGGTTATCACGGGCATCAAGCCTTACGGTGCCTTTGTTTCATTGGATAATGGTACCACAGGCTTGATTCACATCTCAGAGATTAAGACAGGTTATATCGACAACATCTACAATACACTAAAGGTGGGCCAGGAAGTCTTGGTTCAGGTAGTTGATTTTGATGAATTTACTCAAAAGGCCAGTCTTTCTTTGAGAACACTTGAAGAAGAAAAAAATAAAATCCCTCACCGTCATCGTTTCTCAGATAGTCGTTTGAACTATGGCTTTAAACCTTTGGCAGAAGCAATGCCAGGATGGATTGAAGAAGGACTTGACTATCTTAGACAAGAGCATGAAGGATAAATAGCAAAAGCTGACTCATTGTGAGTCAGCTTTTTATATGGCATTTGAATTTGAGTGCAAACGAAATGGTCCTCAACTTAATTGAAGACCATTCTGGATTAATTAAACATCAAAATAGAGCAGTTCTTTTGGTGTGTGTGTAAAGACTTCGAAGCCATCTTTGGTAACGTAGCCACAGTCCTCGATACGAACACCAACTTTTTCAGGAATGTAGATGCCTGGTTCAACAGAGAAGCACATACCTTCTTCGATAACCAAGTCATTTCCTTCCATGATTGAAGGAAACTCATGGACATCCATACCAAGACCATGTCCCAAACGGTGGTTGAAGTATTCGCCGTAACCAGCCTTTTCAATAACATTACGAGCTGCAGCATCAACTTCACTGGCTGTTACACCTGGTTTGATAAAATCAAGGGCAGTGAGTTGAGCTTCCAAACAGATATTGTAGATATCTTTCTTGAATTGGTCAGGTTGACCGACAGCTACAGTACGTGTCATATCTGAAACATAGCCTTGGCTGACAACACCCAAGTCAAAGAGAAGCAGGCTGTTATTTTCAATGCGGTTAGTTCCTGGAATACCATGTGGGTTTGCTGCATTGTTGCCTGTGAGAACCATAGTTTCAAAGGACATTTGATTGATACCGATTTTCTTCATGCCAAATTCGATTTGAGCAATGATATCAGTTTCAGTCACATCAAGAGAGATATTGTCGAAACCGATATTAACAGCTTTATCAGCGTAGTCACCAGCAACAATCATTTTTTGAATTTCATCTGCTGACTTGATAACGCGCATTTTTTGGATGAATGGTGTCAGGTTCTCGAAGCGACCTTCAAAGACCGTTTGCAATCCTTGGAACTTAGTGACATTGAGATTGTCAAACTCTGCATAAATAATAGGGCTGTCAGTACTTGCCAGACCAGCCTTAATTTTTTGCCATGGATTTTCAGAGTCCACATAACCAAAGACTGGAAAATCGAGAACAGAAGAGGCACGTGCCACCTCCAATGCTGGAACAAAGAGGGCTGGCTCCCGATTTTCGTAGACGAAAAG